>CAMPHD010000047.1 GCA_946885765.1 uncultured Thalassospira sp. | reverse complement strand
CCTGTGCATCAATCACCGTGTTGCTGTAAAAGGTATTTCCGCTGCCAATTTTTAATATGCCCGGCGATGCCGCATCAAGCCGGACGGCAGGATGGAAAATGTTGTCGCGCCCGATATCGGCATGGATGCTGATCAGGGTTGAAAACGGATCAAGGATGGCATTCCCGGCCTTTGTCAGCGCCATAAGGGCCGATATCGACAGATAGCCAAGCTTGCTGCGTTGTTCGTCGATCAAATCGATCAGGCTGGATTGCGTGATAGCGTCCGTCATGCGGTTTGCCCCTGTCTTGGTCTTGCCGTGACGCTATCACAAAAGACATCCGGGTAATCAGCCACAAAAAAAGGCTGCCTTTAAAGACAGCCTGATTTTTGCAGCAATGCTGAAGATCGTAATGACGAGGCTTAGGCAGCCTGGTCAGCAAGTGCGCGTGCCATCTGGCTCAGCGCTTCCTGATGTTTTTCGTGCTTGATGCTGGCGAAGTTACGCGCCAGTTCAAGGCACATGCGCTGACGCGCATTAAGCTCGCTTGCCTGATTACCGTCGAGGCCTTCATAGAAGTAGCTGACAGGAACGCCCAGGACCTGGGAGATTTCGTAAAGGCGACCGGCAGAAATGCGGTTGATCCCGCGCTCGTATTTGTGAGCCTGCTGGTAGGTAACACCGATCAGATCGGCCATCTGCTGCTGGGACAGACCCAGCATGATGCGACGCTCGCGAATACGCTGACCGACATATCGGTCCGTATCGGTTGCACGGTTCGCGCGTTTCGGTTCTTCGTTTGAGGCAATCTCAGTCATTGCATATTTTTCCGTTATCAACCGCCAGTTATTAATTCCCACTCGGGATGCTGTCAGGCTTGTTAAATTTGCCTATCTGCCGCAATCATTTGGCACCCGTTTCAGAGCCTCAGAATTACGGCAGATATCTGAACATTGGTCAGATATTGGTCTCAGCAATCCGCCAGAAGCTAGCTATATAGGTCAATTCGCCTGCCGTTGTCTAGTGCGTTAGGCGAAAAAAAGACATGGCTTTCTGAGCCATAGGGTGTGGAATGCCTTGCATAGCTGGCATGCAATTCCTGAATGACCGCAGGTTGCAAAAGGTTTTCCTGAGGTAAAAGTTGACCCAGAAGCTGCGCCCAAAATGCTGCACTGCCCCCGGGATCATGGGGTTCAAGCCATGCGCCACCGTTCTGCGCAATTTCCCGTACAGGCGAAACCAGCGCAGTGATATCCATCCCGATCCCGGCAGGGCCGTCCGTTCCACTACTTGCAGCGTCGGGCCTGCGGGCCGGGTGCAAGGGGATCGGTGTTATCGCTGTCATGTCATTTCATGGTTGTCTGGCAAGTTAACGGGCGTTGGCAGAGACTCCGTGCAATGGTTGACCGACCCGGCAAAAATTGCCGCCTGCGACAGGTGCCGGGCGGTGAAAAAACGTTAATGAAAAGTTTATGCAGGAATGATGCCGATGCCGGTGAGCAAGCATTTGATCAACCGATTTGATCGGGCAATAAAAAAGCCCCGGATGATCCGGGGCTTTCCGCAAGGTCGTAAAGCTGCGGCCTTGTGGCGCTTTTACTTGCCCGCCTTGGTGTTCACCAGGCTGTTAAGCTGCGCCTGCATGGCTTCAAGCTGGCTTTTCAGGTCATCAAGGGATGCGTCATTTTTTGCCGGTTTGCCGTTCTTGGCGGCCTCGGCACTCGCATTCGCCTTGTCGTTTTCTTCCTGCAGGAAGGGGGAGAACATCTTCATGGTCTGTTCAAACAGTGCCATGTTCTGTTTGTTCATTTCCTCGAACTGGCCGAACGGGAAAATCCCCTGCATCGTGCCCTGCATATATTCGCGCATCTGTTCCTGATTATGCGCAAACGACCGCATCGCCTGTTCAAGGTAGCCCGGCACCAGCCCCTGAAGGCTGTCGCCATAGAACCCGATCAATTGACGCAGGAAGCTGATAGGCAGCAGATTCTGCCCCTTGTTTTCTTCCTCGACAATAATCTGGGTCAGGACCGGTCGGGTGATATCCTCGCCGGTCTTGGCGTCATAAACGACGAAATCGGTATTGTCCTTGACCATCTGCGACAGGTGGTCAAGCGTCACATACGAACTGGTCGCAGTGTTATAAAGGCGGCGGTTCGCGTATTTCTTGATAACGACGCGATCCTGATCATCTGATTTTTTCGTGGTCATGACGTTATTCCCTGCTTCCCTGTTTCCCGGACGTTTCGCGTGGGCAGTGCGGTATGAAATACCTTGTTTGCGTTTGCACAAATTTGAATGTTGCGCAGCATTTTGAATTTTGCGCCTGCTCAAGCGTTCACAAGAGTGCCGTGTAAATTCCAATGTGTCCAGTGTTCAACGCGATGTGCGCTGCGAAAAACAACCTCTGGTCCCGGTTGTTGCCGCGCAGCAATGGATTTCGTTTTCGCACACGCACGAACCTCCTATAGTGTTAATCAGTCGCAAGGCGTATCCGATCTGCGCGATCTGAACAAAAATCAGGGGAAGCAACAGTGTCCGAAGCAAGGGTGAAAAAGGATCAGGTTTCCGGTGATCTGCCCGATGCCGATCCTGACGATCATCTGGATAATCTGGCCCGCCAGTTCATGGATCTTTGGCGTGAACAGGTTGCCGCCACGGCCGATGGTGCCGACGCGGCAAGCGCCATCGGGCGGCTTTATGCATCGCTTGGGGCCGATACATCGCGCATCGGGGAGGGGTTTGAAGCATGGGGCAAACTGATCGGGCAACTGGCGACCGGCCAGAAACCCGGTGCATTTCCTGGTGCGGTGCCGGGCGGTTTCCCCGGCATGATGCCCGGAATGACACCCGACATGATCCCGGAAATGATGCCCGGAATGATTAAGGGCACACCGATGGACCCGGCAGCCAACCCAATGGCGGCCATGTTCAATCAGATGTCAAAAATGGCAATGCCCGGTTTTCCGCCCGGTGGGCCTTTCCCGCCGAATATGGCGACGATGCCCGGGATGACCAGCGCAACCAGCGCTGACGAAAAGGCCCATCCAGATGCAGTCGCCAAAGATGCCGATACGGTCAAGGCCGCTGCAGGCAGGACGGAAAAGACAGGCAAAAGCAAGAAAACGGGGCAGGGAAAAAATGAGCGCGCAATACCGACAGCAGACAAACCCGCCCAAACGGGCAAGCAACCGTCGTGCGGGGCCAAGGCCGCTGGCGATGCATCTGGCGGTCGAGATGACGAGCTGGCTCAGCTCGCGCGCCGCATTGCCGATCTTCAGGAAACAATTTCTGCCCTGGAGGCCGGAACTGCAGGAACAGGCGAAAAAGCTCCTGACCGAGATGGAAAACCATCATCCTGACGATATCGCACAGGCACTTGATCGCGTCGCCTTTGCCAGTCAGTCAGCGTTTCATGATGGTGTGCGCGCCTATCAGAAACATGGCTATAAACGCGGGGGCGATGATGCGCCCGTAATCTGGGAAGATGGTGCAACCCGCATCCGCGATTACGGCGCGATCAACGAAGCCAAACCCAAAAGCCCGCTTGGCATTGTTGTGCTGGTGCCGTCGCTGGTGAATCGTGGCTATATCCTTGATCTGAACAAAAAACGAAGCTTCGCACGTTTTCTGGCCAAGGCCGGATACCGGCCGCTTCTGGTCGATTGGGGCTATCCCGGCGAAGAAGAAACCCATTACGGCCTTGATGATTACATCGCGGGCCGTCTGGTCACCGCCCTTCAGGACATCGCCGATATGAATGGCGGGCCGGTGCCGATGATCGGCTATTGCATGGGCGGTGTGCTCGCACTCGCCGCGACCTTGCTCGACCCGGCACAGGTATCGCGTCTGGCGCTGTTGGCGACCCCTTGGGATTTCATGGCGGCGGGCCCGACGCAGGGGCGTATCGCTGCGGCCTTTGCGCCGTCCTTGCCCCATATGCTGTCGATCCATGACAGCCTGCCGGTTGATGTGCTGCAAAGCCTGTTTGCCAGCCTCGATCCCTTTATGATTGGCGAGAAGTTTCGCCGGTTTGCCTCCATCCCGGCCAATTCGGCCAAGGCCGATGATTTTGTCGCCCTTGAAGACTGGTTGAATGATGGTGTGCCGCTGACGCGCCGGGTGGCGATTGATTGCCTGATCGGCTGGTATGTCGAAAACAAACCGGCCAAGGGCGAATGGCAGATCGACGGCATTGATATCAACCCGGCCGATATAAGCTGCCCGACACTTGCCGTCATCCCGGAAAATGACCGGATCGTCCCGCCCGAAAGCGCGCAGGCCCTTTTCGCATCCCTGCCCGAAGATATGCGAACCGAATTGCATCCATCGGCCGGTCACATCGGCATGATGGTCGGATCGCGCGCGGAAAAATCCACATGGGTGCCGATGCTCGACTGGCTGGCGGAGACGAAGTAATCAGGAACCGGTTTCGTGTGCCGCCACCGGGGCGGTTTGCCAACGCAGCGTCAGACGTGCAAGGGCGGCAATGATCAGCAATGTCAGGATCACCCGCCCGACCAGAACGACCCAGATATCTGCACCAAGGGCCAGCATGATCGCCGTATCCTCGATCAGGGAATGCGACAGCGACAGCCAGCTTAGCGACAGAAAAAGGGTGCGTGGCGGGAAGTTCTTTTTGCGTGCCTCGTCAATGATCAGCGCCCCGCCATAGGTCAGGCCCAGCAACACCCCAATGGTCGTGACCGGTGCCACATCGCGTGACAGACCCGACACCCGCAGGATCGGCATCATGCCGCGTGTAATGCGGTCGGTAATGCCGGTTTTTTCAAGGATATCCAGCAGCACAAGCAATCCGACAATCACCGCAAAGCTGACAACAAGCGATTTGACGGTCTGGATGGACCAGTCGATCCAGCCATCAAGACCGGTGGCGGCAACAACTGTTTCACCGCCGGCCATCCATGAAAAATCAACCGGTTCGGAAAGCCATCCGGTGGTGTTGCTGATCCAAGTGACCAGTGCGGCGTAAAATACTGCCGTGCCAAGACGAAGGGCCGTGGTCGCGATCAGGCTGGCTCCGGCGCGTTTCACAATCGCCTGTTCGACCGGAAGCCCATGCGCAAACAGCATCATCGCGCAAAGGGCACTAAGCTGGGCTGCTGTCATATCGAGATGGGCCGATAACCCGATAAACGCCCCGACCGCACCATACATGCTGACCAGCGCGCAGGTCGCCCAGATCAAACCGGCTTCGGGTGGCAATCCGATCAGGCTCATGACGGGGGACAGCATGTCGGAGGCAAAGGCAACCGCCCCGAACTCGTCGGCAATGCGCACAACGATCATCACCGGCAACATGATCTTGATCAGGGTGATGAACAAACGCTGGCTGCGGTTTAGCAAATTCAGGAAATAGCGATGCATGGGGCGAAAGGGTCCGGGGTTGAAAAATGGTGGTACGAGGGGCTGGGTAGGGCGTCTATGTGGGGCATTCGACTAATAACGGCATCCTCGCATGCTCGCTATATTATTAGGCAGCGAAAATGAGCAGTTTTGTGCAATAATAAAGCGTTGTTTCAGTGGTATGCGCTGTGGAGTTGCAGGAAATGGCTAATCTGGATCGGATTGATACCAAAATTCTGCGTCTTTTGCAGGAAAATGCCGATATCCCGAATGCAACGCTTGCTGATCGTGTCGGACTGTCGCCCTCGGCATGTTTGCGACGTGTGACAAAGCTGCGGGAAACCGGTGTCATTCGCAAAACTGTTGCCGTTCTTGATCCTGCGGCTGTCGGGCGTCCCCTGACCGCCGTGATCAATCTGGAATTCCATCGCCATGGAAACCGATACCGGCAGGATTTTATCAAAAAGGTCAGAGAACTCGATGCTGTCCGGCAATGCTATCTGGTAACCGGAGAGGTCACAGGCGTCCTCACCCTTTATATGCGCGACATGGCCGAATATACCGCGTTATGCGAAACCCTGTTTGATGCCGATGACAATATCGTCTGGTACCGCACCTATATCGCGACCGAGATATTAAAGGATGAAATCGGGGTTGCGTTATAGGCGTTTCGGGCAAACTATGAAGGAACGGGTTCGTTACAGACCTTCGCGGCCAAACTACACGCAATGGATGAACGGGATACTTCTGTTTCGCGGAAACAAAACTGTCCGAAAGTGGTGCGTATCAATGCTTGGCTTTTTGTTGCGTCGCGATAAGATCGTGGAAGGATTGCAGGGCGGATCGAACGGGATCGTCACGAATCCGGGGAAAACGTATTCAAGATATAATCGGAGGGTTTCATGACAGACGTCGTAATTGTGGGTGCAGCACGCACACCGATCGGCGCTTTTAGCGGTTCGCTGGCCAATACCCCGGCACACGAGCTTGGAGCTGTTGCCATCAAGGCGGCTCTGGAACGTTCCGGTGTCGAGGCTGACGCTGTAAACGAAGTGATTTTCGGTCAGGTTCTGACCGGCGGTGCGGGCCAGAACCCTGCACGTCAGGCCGCGATTGGTGCCGGTATCCCTGATAGCGCAACCGCCTTTGTCATCAATCAGGTCTGTGGCTCGGGCCTTCGCACCGTTGCCCTTGCCGCCCAGCAGATCATGGCGGGAGATGCCAAAATCGTTGTCGCCGGTGGTCAGGAAAACATGTCCATGTCACCGCATGTCGCCAATCTGCGCGCCGGTCACAAGATGGGCGATGTCAAATTCATCGACAGCATGATCAAGGATGGCCTGTGGTGTGCTTTCAACGGTTATCACATGGGCAATACCGCGGAAAACATCGCCAATAAATGGCAGATCACCCGCGAAGATCAGGATGCCTTCGCGACCGCGTCACAGAACAAGGCCGAAGCCGCCCAGAAATCCGGTCGCTTCAATGATGAAATCGCACCCGTCACCCTTTCCTCGCGCAAGGGCGATGTGGTCTTTGACGCCGATGAATATCCGCGCCACGGTGCATCCATCGAAGGCATGGCAAAGCTCCGCCCGGCGTTTGACAAGGAAGGCACGGTAACCGCAGGTAACGCATCGGGCATCAATGACGGGGCCGCTGCCCTGATTGTCATGTCGGCCGATGAAGCCGCCAAACGCGGCCTGACCCCGCTTGCGACGATCAAAAGCTGGGCCACCGCGGGTGTCGATCCGGCTGTCATGGGCTCCGGCCCGATCCCGGCATCGCGCAAGGCTCTTGAAAAGGCTGGCTGGTCGGTTGGTGACCTTGACCTGATCGAAGCCAACGAAGCCTTTGCCGCACAGGCAATTGCGGTCAACCGCGACATGGGCTGGGATACCGACAAGGTCAACGTCAATGGCGGGGCGATTGCCCTTGGCCATCCAATCGGCGCATCGGGCGCACGTGTCTTTACCACCCTGCTTCACGAAATGCAGAAACGCGATGCCAAAAAGGGCCTTGCGACATTGTGCATTGGCGGCGGTATGGGGGTCGCACTGTGCGTCGAACGCTGATCGCTTCGAACCATCTGAATTGATGAAACGTGCAGGGCGGCCTCCTTTGGGGGCTGCCCTGTTTGTTTGGATTTTACGGTCGCATGAAATTCGACCAAAGTTCACGCATTTCACGTGACATGGATGATGGAGAAGAAATAAAGTTACGTTTATGGTCTATTTTGTGGACTATAATTTCGCATGTCGTAGAAGGGCAAGCTACGGGATACCGATACATGAATTGGATGACTGAAGTTTAGGGAGGCGACCATGACAAAGACAGCACTGGTAACCGGTGGTACGCGTGGAATTGGCAGGGCAATCAGCCTGGCGCTTAAGGACGCGGGCTATACGGTTGCGGCAAACTATGCCGGCAATGACGAAGCCGCGCGCGCCTTCACCGACGAAACTGGCATTGCGACCTTTAAATGGAGTGTCGCGGACGCGGATGCCTGTGCCGATGGCATCCGGCAAGTCGAATCCGAAGTCGGCCCGGTCGATTTCCTGATCAATAATGCCGGTATCACCCGTGATGGCTTCATGCACAAGATGTCCGTCGATCATTGGCAGGCAGTAATCGAAACCAACCTGAGCTCGCTATTCTATATGACCAAGCCGGTTCTGGATGGCATGCGCGAACGCGGCTTTGGCCGGGTCGTCAATATCTCCTCGATCAATGGTCAGGCCGGTCAGCTTGGCCAGACCAACTATTCCGCGGCCAAGGCCGGGGTGCACGGCTTTACCAAGGCATTGGCACAGGAAGTCGCGCGCAAGGGTGTCACGGTCAATACCATCGCGCCGGGTTACATCAATACCGACATGGTTGCCGCCGTTCCTGAAAAGGTTCTGGAAGGCATCATCGCCAAAATTCCGGTCGGCCGTCTGGGCGAGGCCGAGGAAATTGCACAGGCCGTGCTGTTCCTGTGTGGCCCGAATTCCGGCTTCATCACTGGTTCCTGCCTTTCGCTGAATGGCGGGCAGCATATGTGCTGATTGCACCTGCTTGCACTCAAATTCATCAAAACACCCCGCAGTAATCTGCGGGGTGTTTTGCATTCGGGATCACGCCCGAATAATGTCTTCGGTCTTTACAGCCTTGGCAAACGCATCGGCCAGAATGGCCAGTTCGGCACGGTGCAATTCTGCAGCCGGGATGGCACCGTGATCGGTGGTTGCGGGCAGGTCACGTGTGGTGACTGCATCCCCGGCGATGGTAACCTGCAATCCCTGTTCGTTGGCGGAACGTGCGGTGGTCGACACGCAGACATGGGTCATGAAACCGGCCAGCACCACATGTTTCAATCCGGCCTGATCAATCAGGTCGCGCAGATTGGTTCCACCAAAGGCATTGGGCACATTCTTTGTCAGAACCGGCTCGCCCTCATGGGGCGCAACTTCGTTCATGATCGTGGCATACGGACCTTCGGGATCAAACAATCCCTTCCCGTGATGCTGGATATGGATCAAGGTGCCGTTCTGCGCACGCCAATGGGCGATCAGGCGGGCAATATTGTCCAGTGCCGGTTCAAGCTCTGATAGCTTCAACCGCCCGCTGCGATATTCTTCCTGGGCATCGATCACGATCAATGCCGCATCACGAACCGATCCGGTCGGTAGTTCAACGCCAAGAATCTCAAAGATGGATTGTGCGCTCATGGTGGCTGTCCTTTCAAAGTCATTTGGATGGCCTGATCATGCATCTGCATGTTTGCAGTTTAAATCCGTCAATTTGCAGATATAATCTGCGTATATACAGAAATCATAACCGGGTGACGATCCATGGATTGGGAAGCCTTACGGACATTCGCAGTCGTTTGCCGCGCAAATACCATGAGTGCCGCCGCACGTGAACTTGGCGTGAACCAGACGACAATCGCGCGTCGTATTGCCCGGCTTGAAGAAACCACCGGCTTTCCCGTCCTGCTGCGTCGGGATGGCCAGATGAGCCCGACATTACGTGCGCAAAGCCTTCTGAAAACCGCAAGGGCGATGGAGGTCGAAGTCAGCACCTTGCTCGAAGCAAATGGCACTCTGTCGGAAAAGGCGGTCCGTCCGGAAATATCGGGTGTTGTTCGCGTTGCCGGAGTGGATGTGATTTTTGAAAACTGCATCGCCCCGCGTCTGGGGGAACTGACATCAAATCATCCGTCCCTTTGCGTCGAACTGATTGGCGGCAACCGCAATCTAAGCCTGCCGCAACGTGAAACCGATATTGCACTGCGCCTTGCCCGGCCACAAACCGGAGCATTCCACATCCGGAAAATCGGGGTGATGGAATACGGTATTTACGGTCCGGCCGGGATGGACGACCCGACCACTGCACCGTGGGTCGATCTTGACGATGCGTTTGCCGACAAACCCGAACAGATATGGCTCAACCGCCATTTCCCCAATCGCCACACCATCAGTCGATCCAACCGCGGATCCATCATGGCGACGATCGCATGTGCTGCCAATGCCTTTGCCCTGCTGCCACGATGCTTGGGGGATCGTATCCCGGGGCTGGCGCGCAAACCCGATATCGATCCGGAGGGACGCGAAATCTGGCTCCTGATCCATCAGGACATGCGCCATGTGCCGCGTGTGCGGGTTGTTGCCGAATGGGTGTCTGATGTGCTGACTGGCAGTGGGGCAATTAAATCCATGTGACTCTGCATTGTTCGTTTGACAGTGCTTTGTACTGGTTGTGATTGTTGAAATACTACAACTTATGCTGCGAGCAGGGACAGGCCATGGACGAGCACGAAAAATACACATCGGCCAACCGTGCCGCATGGGATGCCTCCGCACCGTTGCATGAAGTCGGTGAAACCTGGCAAAGACTTTTGGCCGAGGTCGCGAAAGCCGATTTCTCGACATTCGACGAAACCTTGCGGGAAACGCTGGAGGATGTCGGTGTCACAGGAAAACGTGTCGTGCAGGTGTGCTGCAATAACGGTCGCGAAGTATTGTCTTTGTCGGCCATGGGCGCAAAAACTGTGCTTGGGATTGATCAATCCGATGCATTTCTCGCGCAAGCCGGGAAGCTGGCTCATCTATCGGGACGGGAATGTGATTTCCTCTGTGCTGACATTTACGAGTTACCGCAAGACACACCGGGCGATTTTGACCTTGGTTTGATTACCATCGGCGTTCTGAACTGGATGCCGGACCTGACAGGTTTCTTTGATGTTGTCTCGGCGTTGTTGGCCCCGGGTGGGGAACTTGTCATTTATGAAACGCATCCGTTTCTTGAAATGTTTGATCCGTCTGCTGCCGATCCGTTTTCACCGTCCCAATCCTATTTTGACCGTGGACCACACGCAAACGAAGATACCATCACCTATGACGGATCAGATGGCGGGCAGGGGCCGGTTTCATGGTGGTTTTCCCACACGATGGGCGAAATCGTGTCTGCTGCTGTCGCGGCCGGATTAAAGCTGGAACGCTTCAACGAGTATCCGCATTCAAATCGCGAAGTTGAATTTGATATCTATGAAGACAGGGAAGCCCAAATCCCGATGTGCTACACGCTCGTGTTGCGAAAAGAACGGTAACTCAAACCATCCCATCAGGCGCCATTTATAAGAATGGCTGTGTCGAGCTTGCTGTGCTCGGCAACAGTTCTGGCATTGGGGATATCATTGTCTAATGCTTTTTGCCGTGCCGAGTGCGGGTTATGTCCATGATCCAGCCACCGTTGCACAAGACGCTTTTCCAGAACCGGAAGCGGTATGTCGATGAACAGGGTCAGGTCGAACAGGCCTGCCAACTGGTTCCAAGGCGACTGGTTGAGCAACAGATAATTGCCTTCGATCAGCACGATCCGATGGCTGCGTGAAACGCATCGCGCCGATCCGCGTGACAGTTCCAGATTGCGGTCAAACACTGGCACATAAACATCGTCATCATCGGCATGAATGGCATCAAGGGTGCGTTTGAACCCGCCGGTATCAAAGGTTTCCGGCGATCCTTTGCGCGGCAGCAAGCCGCGTTCGGAAAGGATGGCGTCATCGAAATGAAAACCATCCATCGGCACGACAACAGCCCCGGCCTCATCACCCCCCAGATGGTGATGAAGCCGTTCGGACAAGGTTGACTTGCCCGAGGCTGGAGCCCCGGCGATCGCGACAAGGAGGCGGCGATCGCCAATCTGTTTATCCCTGATCATCGCCGTCAGGATATCGATATCCGGTGTCATTCAATCATGCCGCCGCCGATATTTCTGGCGGTTCCTTGGCACCGGTCATGAAGGCAACCGCATCGGACATACTGTAATCATCGGGATTGATGGTACACAGTCGTTTACCCAAACGATGAACATGGATGCGGTCCGCCACCTCGAATACATGCGGCATATTGTGCGAAATCAGCACAATCGGCATGCCGCGTGATTTGACATCGGCAATGAGTTCCAGCACCCGGCGGCTTTCCTTGACGCCGAGTGCCGCAGTTGGTTCATCCATGATGACGACGCGCGACCCGAAGGCCGCCGCACGGGCAACCGCAACCCCCTGGCGCTGCCCGCCCGAAAGCGTTTCGACCGCCTGATTGATGTTCTGGATGGTCATCAGGCCAAGCTCGGTAAGCTTTTCACGTGCGATGCGTTGCATGCCCTTATGATCAAGGGCACCGAAATATTTGCCCATAAAGCCGGGTTTGCGAAGCTCGCGCCCCATGAACATATTGTCTGCAATCGAAAGGGCGGGCGAAAGCGCAAGGTTCTGATAAACCGTTTCGATCCCGGCTTCGCGGGCTTCCATCGGTGATGAAAAACGCACCGGTCTACCATCAAGCTCGATCACGCCTTCATCAACCGTGATCGCACCTGAAAGTGCCTTGATCAGGGATGATTTTCCCGCACCGTTATCGCCGATCACCGCAAGGACTTCACCGGGATAAAGATCGAAATCCGCCTGATCAAGTGCGGTGACACGGCCATAGCGTTTAACGATACCGCGTGCGCTTAGAACCGGTTTTTTGTCCATGCTCATGACGATACCTTTCTGATCCACTGGTCGATGGCAACGGCGATAATCGTCAGCCAGCCGATTGCAAACACCTGCCAAAGAACATCAACGCCCACAAGCCGAAGCCCCGAATTGAACACGCCCACAATCAGGGCGCCGATCAACGGGCCAATGATCGACCCGCGCCCGCCAAACAGCGAAATGCCGCCAATCACAACTGCGGTAATCGATTGCAGGTTTGCTTCCTGAAAACTTTGCGGCGAAACCGATCCAACACGCCCGATCGATGCCCACGCACCAATGCCACATACTAGCCCGGCCAGACCATAAACCATGATAAGCGTGCGGTTGGTACGAATGCCCGAAAGCTCGGCGGCTTCCTTGTCGTCGCCGATGGCATAAACATGCCGGCCCCAGCTTGTATGGTTCAGGATGTACCAAAGGACGGCAAAAATCATCAGCATCAGGACCGAGCCATAGGTAATCCGCGCTCCGCCAATCGCGATGTTTTCGCCAAAGAATTTCAAAAGCGGTGCAATTTCATCCAGCGTCTGGCTGCGGATTGATTGTGCGCCCGAAAGCCACAAGTTCAGCGCAAAGAAAATATTCCACGTGCCCAGTGTCACAATGAACGGCGGCAACTTGATCCGGGTCACCAGAAACCCGTTCAGCATCCCGGCCAGAATACCGCCGACAAACCCGATCAGGATCGCAAGCGGGGCGGGCACGCCAAGCGTAATCGCAAGTTGCCCCATAATGACCGACATCAGCACCATGATCGCGCCAACCGAAAGATCAATCCCGGCAGTCAGGATCACAAGGCTTTGTGCGGCGGCCAGAATGCCGATGATCGAAACCTGCTGCACAATCAGCGACAGATTGAACGGCGAAAAGAACTTCGATCCCGCCAGCGCGCCAAAGATGATGATCGAAATGGCAAGGACGATCACCGGCACCATCGTCGGGTTGCCATGCAGGAAATGCTGCGTGGCATCCAGAAAGTTCCGGCTTTTATGTTCGAACTGCGCAACCGCCTTGTCGCTGGCGTCAAGCGTCTGTTCGTATTCCTGTTTTGTGCGAGATGTGCGAGCAGGTTCGC
>CAMPHD010000046.1 GCA_946885765.1 uncultured Thalassospira sp. | reverse complement strand
ATTGCCAAGACGCGCGATATTTTCGGCAATCGTCCCGGGAAACAGGAACGGGTTCTGCGACAGATAACCAACCTGCGGGCCAAGTTCACCGCGATCAATGCGCGATGCTTCGATCTCGTCAAGTTTGACCGATCCCGATCCGGGCACCCAGATGCCCATGATCAGCTTCAAAAGGGCGGTTTTGCCAACCCCGTTGAACCCGGCGATGGAAATCACCTGCCCCGGCCCGGTCTTGAAGGAAAATCCCTTGAACAGGACATTGCGGCTGCCCGGTGGCGCAAAGACCAGCCGGTCAACAGTCACCGACATACCGCGCCCGCGCGGAAGCGGGGCCGTATTCGTCTGGCGTTTATCCAGAAGGATCTTGTTAAGCCGTTCGAACGAATTGCGTGCCGAATTCCAGCTCCGCCATGCCGAAACCGCCCCATCAAATGGCGCCAGCCCGCGCATCCCCATGATCATGGATGCCACCATGATCCCGATCGTGATGCTCTCAGTCAGCACCAGATAGGCGCCAACCCCGATAAAACAAACCTGCATCGCCAGACGAATGAAATGCGACAGGGTTGTCGATGTTCCCACCCGGCGGCTGGCCTGACCTTCCCAATACAGGGCATCGGACTGGTCTGCCTGCCAGCGCTGGCGCGCGGACGGGGTCATGCCCATGGCTTCCATCGCCTCGGCATTGCGGATATAGGTTTCTTCCTGCGCGATGCCCCGGTTCTGGCTTTCTTCGGACCGGTCGACCGAAATCTTTGCCGCCGCCTCGTTGGCAATCGCAATCAGGATCAGGATCGTCGCCCCGGCACAGGCCACAAGCCCAAGGCGGGTATCAAAGACGAAAACCACACCGATATAAACCGGCGCCCACATGAAATCGATCAGGGTAAAGGGCCCCGATCCGGTCAGAAACCCGCGCAGACCATAAAGATCGCGCAACGGTCGCTGGCGCATGTTGTTGCCGCGTGCCGCCTGCTGCACGACATGGGCAAACAGATCCCCGCCAAGCCGAAGATCAAGTGCGGTGCCAACCCGGATCAAAAGGCGGGAACGCAACTGCTCCATCGCCGCAATAAAGACCAGGACAAGCACGATACCAAGCGTCAGCAACAGCAGCGTATCGACACTGCGACTGGAAAGGACACGGTCAAACACCTGCATCGAATAGATCGGGATGACCATGTTCAGCATGTTGATGACCATGCTGAATCCACCGACAAGGGCAATCGACCGCCAGAACACCCGTTCCAGCGGGGTGCGATCCCCTTCCCGTGTCGCGCCCGCCTTGCGGACCGACTGGATTTTGTCCAGCAGGGTCATTGCGTTCCTTCCCAAACCCCGTTCGCAGCAAATCTTGTATCGCATCAAATATGGCGCACGCGCCAAGCGACCCGCGACAAACCTGTTACGAGCCACCTATCCGATTGCATAAGCACTATTCTAGGGCAACATATAAGGATGTGTTAACAAATTAAGGAACTTCAACGATTTGCGGGCAATAATACGCTGGTTACGGCATTGCGGAATGCTGCGTTCTGCCACGAATCCGAAAAAACATGCCCACAGGCAGACATGCCGGAATTGCCGACAACCTGTTGGAAATCTTCCTTTTTCTGATTTGAATTGCGCCAACTCAAATCAGGCGGCGTGCGTTTGGCTTACCCTTGGAGCACGTCGCAAGGCACAGGCAAAGGTACGTTGCCCTTGCCCTTAACATCTAAAAACATACCTTTTAAATCAGGGAAAAAGAATCGGGACACCCCATGGAAAACGAACCCTCAAGCCTGCCTGTCTTCCTGCAACGCTTTCTTGCCATCAGTCCGGGCGGCAATTCGCACACCTTCCCGTTAATGGCCTGCATGGCCGGGGTTCTGGCGACCTGCGCATGGATGCTCGGTGGATTATCCATGGCAATTTCGGCCGCGATTGCCGTTGCGCTGATGCTTGTGCTTGCCCCGATGATATCCCCCGAAGTCCTGATGAAATTATTGCGCGCCCGCCCGCTGGATGCCGCTTCCTTCCCTGCCATTCACGAAATGGCGGCGATGCTGGCGCGCCGTGCCGGGCTTGATTACATGCCAAAGCTTTTCCTGCTGCCGGGCAAGGGGGTGAATGCAATCACCACCGGCACCGCCGAAGAAACGACCATCGCGATATCAAATGATGCCCTTCATACGCTTTCCCCGCGCCAGATGCGCGCCCTGCTGGCCCATGAAATCGCCCATGCATGGCACGGCGATACGCGCATCCTTCTGATGACCGACGTGCTGTATCGGGCCACATGGACCATTGCCCTGTTCGGATTGATGCTTTTCATTTTTGGCGATTTTGATCCGCCGAACTGGATGGTCATTGTCTTTGGCGTGGTCCCGACCGTAAGCTTCATGTTGCAGCGCGCCGTGATCCGGGATCGTGAATTCATTGCCGATCACGGCGCAAGCGACCTTCTGAACGGCCCCGAAGACATGATCGATGCGCTTTTGCATATCGATCAGATCAATCGCCGCCGTTTGCGTCTGATCGCCTATCGCAGCACGCAACCGCCATCCCTGCTCGATACCCATCCCTCGGTCGGTGCGCGCATCCGGGCATTGCGGAACCTCAAACCGGGCACATGGCAGAAATTCTTTGAAAACCGGCGTCCGCCCGGCGCAAACTAGTTCGACCTTACAACAACGACGTCCTCTCCCATGCCGGTATCCCCCACGCCAGATCAGGAACTTGGTCCCTGCCCGATTTGCGGGCGGATGATGATCGCAGGCGACAGTGTCGACCGGCATCACTGGACACCGAAATCAAAGGGCGGCACGGATACCGAATGGCTGCACCGTGTCTGTCATCGCATGATCCATCGACTGTTTGATGAAACGACGCTGGCACGCGATCTCAATACACCCGAAAAAATCATCCCCCATCCCGATATGCAGACATTCATCCGATGGATACGTAAAAAGCCCGTTGATTATGTCGACTGGCCCGAAAATGCCGGACGATACGGGCGCAATCGCCGCCGCAACCGTTAAAATCACGAAAATCGATAACAGCCGATTGCATTTTGCCGCCGACATAAAGGTTTACCTTGCGCGGCCGGGCCGATATACGGCCCCAGTTTTGCGGCGACAAACCCGGCTGCAATTGGCACTATGACCCACGATCACCCTTAAAGACGGACAAAGGAAACCAGATGCCAAGCCTAGACATGCTGAGCGAACTGATCCCGGCCTTTGTCACGTTATTCGTGATCATCGATCCGATCGGGCTGGTGCCGGTCTTTATCGTTCTGACGCAGGGGACCGATACCAGACACCGCCGCCGCATGGCGATCCGGGCCTGTATCGCAAGCTTCCTGATCCTTGCCGCCTTTGCCGTCGTGGGCGAAAGCGTGCTTGGCATTTTTGGCATTCACATGCCGGCCTTCCGGATTGCCGGGGGAACACTTCTTTTCCTGATCGCGCTTGAAATGCTGTTTGAACGCCGCAGCCAGAAACGCAACCAGCGCGCCGAACAGGTTCATCAGGAACTTGAAGACGAACACGAACTTGATCAGCAGATCACCGATGCCAAACCGGCACAGGCCGAAGACGAGCCCGACGACATTTCGATCTTCCCGATGTCGATCCCGTTCCTTGCCGGTCCCGGTTCCATCGCGACCGTGATGCTGCTGATGGGCAAATATGAAAACAACGTGGTGATGCAGGTCAGCGTCGTCGCGGTTGTCGGCCTTGTTATGCTCTGCGCGCTGACCATGTTCCTTCTGGCCAATCTGGTCGCCAAACGCCTGAGCCCGACGGTCGCCACTGTTATCTCCCGCCTGCTCGGCATGATCCTCGCCGCCCTTGCGGTTCAGTTCATCATCGATGGCATCAAGCAGGCGTTTTTCCCGTAATACCGAAAAAGGGCGGAGCCCCCAGCCATCCCTATACCGTGATGTCAAACAGCTTCGGCCAGAATACTTAGCTCATCATGCAGCGCCTTGGGGATCGTCACCCCGTTTTTGCGGCTACGTTCACGGGCCTCAAACCGGCGCTGTGATGGCAGACGTGCCCCCTGTTCGATAATCCGCTCAAACAGTTCCTCAGCGTGATCAAGGTGTTTTTGCGCCTCTTCGCCAAGGAAGGTTTCCGGGGCGAAGGCGATAATGATTTCCCCGTGATGCGGATTGCCCGGTCTATCTTCGGACGCCGCATGGGTTTCGTGCCCCAGAACATCCCCAATCAATGGCCCGGCCAGCAAACCGATCATGGTCGAAAGTGCGGATCCCTTATGCCCGCCAAAGGTCAGCATCGCCCCTGCAAGCGCCTTGGTGGCATCCGTTGTCGGCTGACCGTTTTCATCAATCGCCCAATCTTCCGGAATTTCCTTGCCAGCCCGACGATGAAGCTCGATCTCGCCGCGTGCAATAACGCTGGTGGCAAAATCGAACGTATAGGGGTTTTTCCCCGGACGCGGCCATGAAAAGGCTATCGGATTGGTCCCCAAAAGCGGTTTTGTTCCCCCCGCTGGCGCAACAAAGGCATGGGTCGGCGTCATCGCCATACCAACCAGCCCATGGGCGGAAATCTGTTCAACCTCCGGCCACAGAGCCGAAAAATGAAAACTGTTATTGATCGCCAGAACCGAAATCCCGCAATGCCGTGCTTTTTCAATCAGAAAAGGCAAGCCTTTCTCGAATGACAGTAGCGAGCACCCCTTATGCGCATTGATCCGGGTAATTGCCGGAGCCTGATCCATAATTTCAGGCAGCACATGGGTATCAAGCCCACCATTGCGTGCAGTCTGCACACATCCGATCAAACGATACAGACCATGGGAATGGCATTCATCAATCTGGGCTGCAATGACACTGCGCATAATCGCACTGGCATGTTCATGGCTGAAACCGCCCGCCTCAAGCACGGCAAGGCTAAGTTTTTCGGCCTGTTTGATCGATAAGGTGACGGTATCAGTCATACTGTCTTCCAATTCCGCAAAACGCGTTCATTCTGAACTGTGATGGATTTGACCATGGCTCAACCCGGCATGGGCCAAGGCAGCAATCAGGTCTGTACGGGTTACAATACCGATGATCTTGCCAGATTCAACAACCGGCACCGCATCACATGCCCCATCGGCCATCAACGGTAACAGGGCGGCAATCGGCGTACTTGCCGTGGCACGCGGCTCTGTCACCGACATGATCTCGATGGCGCGCACCGGTGCGCTACGCTGCCGGTCGATCAGCCGCGACATTGCCGCCATTAACCCACGATCCAGACGCAGTGCATCTTCGCGGGCACGCCGGATCAGATGAATTTGAAAGATCACACCCAGATACTGCCCGCTCTCGCCAACCACCGGTAAAGAGGTAAAACTGTGGCGACGAAACAGGTCGGCGACCTCGTTAAGCGGGGTTTTGGCATTCACCGTCACCAGATCGCGCGACATGATCTGCCCTGCCGTAATCGGACCGGCGCGATGGGCCGCGACCTGAAATTCGGCCGCCCCGATCAGGCGGGCCAGGTCTTCTACACCAAGATTAAGCGACTGGCGATATTGCTGCAAAATGGTGTTCAGTTCACTCTCGTCCAGACCAAGCCGCTCGATCGGGGCGCGGTCCGCGGTTTGATACGGCCCCTTGTCATCGAAGTGACGCAACGGATATTTTCGCCCCGTTGCCCGGGCATAAAGCACTGCCGTCAGAACAAGAATTACCGTAATCGCGGTAACCGGTGTGATGGCAAACCGAAAGCCAAGCTCGGTTGCAATATCCGGGTTCATGGCAACAACCATCGCAACCGCCCCGCCCGGTGGATGGACTGCACGCACCAAAATCATAACGGTAATGGCAAGCCCCACGGCCACCGCCACCCGCAAAACCGGATCAGGGATCAGGTAACAAACGGCAACACCGGCAAGGGCGTCAACAGAGTTGCCGACAATCGCCGACCAAGGCTGTTCGAGCGGACTATTTGGCACGGCAAACAGCAGCACCGATGACGCCCCGAACGGCGCAATCAGATAAAGCCCTGCATCATGCAGATCAAGGAACGACAGAACGAAACCGGCAACCCCCAGCCCGATCAACGCCCCGAACCCGGCACGGATGGCTTCCTTATGCGTGCTGGCCGGTATTGCCGGATAAAGCGCGCGAAAGTTGCGAATTTTCATAGGATTGGTTCATTTCCGGCCCATTATTGAACATTTTATTATCGTTCAATTTTTATAAATGCGATTTTTTCTAGTACTTATAATTCACATTCCCGTCAATAACGGCAACCGATAAATCCCCAACAAAAAGGAGGGCACCCGGCCCTCCTGTTGAACTTTTCGCGGCAAGGCCTTTGATCGCAATGCCCTGCAAAAGGCCGGATCGCGCCCGTGCTGATTGGCAATATTTTACTGCGCGGTCAGAACATATCCGCCATAGGCGACAAGCATCACAATCCCGATCCCCCGCCCGACCGTTTGACGGCGCAACAACAAAGTCAGAACCAGCGACGCCGCAATCATGATCGGCAGGTCGAAGGTCAGGAAGCGGCTGGCAACCGGGATCGGGGCAATGATGGCGGTCAGGCCAAGAATACCCAGAATGTTGAAAATGTTCGATCCGACGATATTGCCGATGGCAATTTCCGACTGCCTGCGCAAAGCCGCGATTAACGAGGTCGCCAGTTCCGGCAGGGAAGTACCCACCGCAACAACCGTAAGCCCGATAAACGCCTCGGACACGCCAAAGGTCCGGGCAATCGTCACCGCCCCATCGACCATGAAACGCGCGCCAAACATCAACGCCACCAGCCCGCCAATCACCCAGACCAGCGACAGCCACAAGCCACGCGCCGGAACCGGCAGGTCCCCCTCATCGGCAAGTGGTGCATTGGGCGCATTGCGCGCGTTGCGTGATTGGCGATAGGCAAACACGAGGTAAGCGACAAGCGACGCAAACAGGATACCCCCGGCAACGCGCCCCATCATCCCGAAGGCAAAGATCGGCACAAGGGCAATCGCCGCCGCCATCATCACCGCCGTGTCGCGTTTCAGCGTATCGCCAGAAACCCGGATCGGCCAGACAAGTGCTGATACACCCACGATCAGCAGAATATTGGCGATGTTCGATCCAACAACATTGCCAAGCGCAATATCGGAAACCCCGCGCAGGGCCGCATCAACCGAAACCAGCAATTCCGGGGTCGATGTGCCAAAGCCAACCACGGTCAAGCCGATCAGAAGCGGCGGCATCGCCAGACGCTGCGCGATCCCGACACTGCCACGCACCAGCGCCTCGCCCCCGAAAAACAGACCGGCAAGGCCCGCCAGCAACATCAGATATTCCATAAACAAAGCCCCCAAAGTGCTAATGATCGATATTGTCACAGCATACCGCGTGCAGATGTGTGTGCGCCCCAACGCCGGCGCAAGTGACCCCGATTACATTTCCGCCGACAAAGCAAAACGGCCGGGAATTTCCCGACCGTTAACGCAGATTTCCAGATGGATATCAATCCCAGCGCTTGGTCGCGCGGATGATCGCATCCGTACCAATCTGATAATGATCATAAAGCGCGATACTGTCGCCACACTGACCAAAGCCGTTCACACCAAGCGGTGCCACCGCGTGACCACGGACCGAGCCAAGCCACGCCATCGCCGCCGGATGACCGTCAATCACGGTAACAAGACGCGCATCCGATGCCAGCGGCTTCAGAAGGTTTTCGATATGGGCCATGCGACCATCCGATTTGCCTTCAAGGCGCGCCCGTTCCAGATCCTGCCATTCATTGTAAAGCCGGTCGGTCGATGTCACGGCAAGCAAGCCAATCCCCGGATGATCGGCTTCAAGTTTTTCCCACGC
Organism: uncultured Thalassospira sp.; assembly: GCA_946885765.1. Next base: position 5,629 of record CAMPHD010000046.1, on the reverse strand, counting down.
GGCAATCGCTTCGGGGGCCATCGCCCCGCAATAGGCAATCGCCATTTTGCAATTTTCGCCCGGTTCACGCAGCCAGTAGCCACCCGATACGATTTCGGATTTGGTGGCATCGGAAAGATCGCGTTCCGGCTGTGCTAACGGCTTGGTCGACAGGCGCAGATAAACCGATCCGCCATCGGGATTTTGCAGATGATCAAATGACCAGCCCATGATGGTCGCAAGTTCGTCGCCAAAGCTTGGCTCGAAACTGGTCAGGCCCGGTTGGCCCATGCCGATCATCGGGGTTGAAATCGACTGATGCGCGCCCCCTTCGGGCGCCAGCGTAATACCGCTTGGTGTTGCGACAACCATAAACCGCGCATCCTGATAACAGGCATAATTCAGCGCATCGAGGCCACGTGCAATGAACGGATCATAAAGCGTTCCAATCGGGAACAGCCGCTGCCCGAACAGGCTGTGCGACAGGCCAAGGGCGGCAAGGTTGAGGAACAGGTTGTTTTCGGCAATGCCCAGTTCGACATGCTGGCCTTCGGGCGATCTGATCCATTTCTGGGCCGAGGGCACCTTGCGTTCGCGGAATTCATCGGCAAGATTTTCGCGCGCAAACAACCCGCGCTGGTTCACAAACCCGCCAAGGTTGGTGGATACCGTCACATCGGGCGATGTGGTGACGATCCGGTCCGCCAGATCGCTATCCTTCATCTTCGCCAGTTCATTCAGGATTTTGCCAAACACTTCCTGCGTGCTCGATGTATCAACCCGCGCATAGGGCATTTCAGGGATGTCGATGATGGTCGCGAGCTTCTTGCGCGATTTGCCGTCATTAAAGGGTGCCGCGTCGATATAGGCACGCACCTTGTCCTCGGCCACGTCAAGACCGGCGGCATAATCCCATTCCTGCCCGTCCTGAATGTTGTTCTGTTTTTTGAACGCATCCATTTGCGGCACATTCATCAGGCCCGCATGGTTGTCCTTATGCCCCTGAAGCGGGGTGGCATAACCCTTGACCGTATAGGCGATAAAGATTGTCGGCTTGTCATTGGGAACGGAATCAAATGCATTAAGGACCGCTTCCATGCAATGCCCGCCCAGATTGGTCATCAGGTCATGCAGGGCATCGTCATCATAATCGCCAAGTAGACTTGCCAGCGCATTGTCGCCCTGCATATCGCCAAGGATCTGTTTGCGCCACGCCGCACCACCCTGGAAGGTCAGGGCGGAATAGACATCATTCGGTGCCTCGTTCAGCCATTTTTTAAGCGACTTGCCACCCGGCTTGGCAAAGGCATCATGCAGTTTGCGGCCATATTTGATGGTGATCACGTTCCAGCCGACCGCCCGGAAAAACCGGCCGATCACACGGAACAGATGCGCATCGATCATGCCATCAAGGCTTTGACGGTTGTAATCGATCACCCACCAGACATTGCGAATATCATGCTTCCAGGTATCAAGAAGCGCCTCATAGATATTGCCTTCATCAAGCTCCGCATCACCAACAAGGGCGACCATGCGACCGGGCTGTTCCCCACGCGGCAGCATATCCTTGTAACGCAGGTAATCCTGCGTAAGCGCGGCAAAGTTGGTGACCGCCGCCCCAAGCCCGACCGACCCGGTCGAAAAATCGACAACATCGCCATCCTTGGTCCGCGACGGATAGGATTGCGCGCCGCCAAAGCCACGGAAGTTTTCAAGCTTTTCCCTGGTCTGGCGACCAAACAGGTAATTGATCGCATGAAAAACCGGCGAGGCATGCGGTTTGACCGCCACCCGGTCCTGCGGGCGCAGGACGTTGAAATAAAGGGCGGTCATCAATGTGGTCATCGATGCGCAGCTTGCCTGATGACCCCCAACCTTGATGCCATCGCGCTTCGGGCGGATATGGTTGGCGTTATGGATGGTCCAGCTTGATAGCCAGCGCACCTTTTTTTCAATCTGGCCCAGCATCTCAAGATCCTTGGCCGCCACGCGCCCGGTCGAGGTTGCTTCGATCATTTCGCCAATTTCAGGTGTGCTGTTTTGTGCTGACATCTTTTTATCTCGCCTCTCGCTGGCGTTTCGGCCCGGTATCACCGGTTTTACCGCACGCCGTATTTCGGTATGGATTTGCGTATTTTTGCTGCTGCGTGATGCCAATCAAGCGAAAGCAACAAAAATCGCAGGATTGACGAAACTTTCAAAAAACCCTCGTTCAGCCCACGCAAGTTTTTTGAAATTCGTCGAATGTGGCACACAGGCCCGGAAAGGGTTTTTGGCTGTTTTCAATCCCGATTCGGGATACTCCAACACTGCCAAGGCGGTTGCCGCATGGCGTGGAACGGCATCCACGCCATGCGCAACCTTATACGGACCGCAAATCGTTCGGGGGGTGCGGTCCGCCTCCCTTGTTCGGGAAATGCCTGAAAATGCCGGGCTATTATTCGGCGGCAATCGCCATCTGATCCCCGTCCAGCGCCTGCTCAAGATCGGCAAGAATATCGTCGATGCTTTCAAGACCGGCGGACAGACGGATCAGGCCATCGGTGATCTGATACTCCGCGCGTTCTTCGGGCGTGTAGGTCGAATGGGTCATTGATGCCGGATGCTGGATCAGGGTTTCGGCATCGCCAAGGCTGACCGCGCGCGTGATCATGTTAAGGCCGTTCATCAGCTTGCGGCCTTCCTCGATCCCGCCTTTAAGTTCAAACGCGATCATGCCGCCAAAGCGGGCCATCTGCTTTTTCGCCAGTTCATATTGCGCAAAGCTTTCAAGACCCGGATAGAAAACCTTTTCGACCTTCGGATGATTTTCAAGGAAGGCCGCGATTTTTTCGGCATTGTCGCAATGGCGTTCCATGCGAAGTTCAAGCGTCTTGAGCCCCCGCATCACCAGATTGGCATCCTGCGGCGACAGAACCGCACCGGTCATGTCTTTCAGGCCGACAAGGCGAACCTGTTCAAGGTCTTCCGCACGGCCAATCACCGCCCCCGCCGTCAGATCACCATGACCGCCCAGATATTTGGTCGCCGAATGCACAACGATATCGGCCCCGAGTTCAATCGGGCGTTGCAGATACGGCGTGCAATAGGTGTTATCCACCACGACCTTGGCACCATGTTTATGGGCGATCTCGGAAATGGCTTCGATATCGACCAGACGCATATTGGGGTTGGCCGGGGTTTCGAAATAAACGATTTTGGTTTTGTCCGAAATCGCCTTTTCAAGTTCCTTCGGATCGGTCAGATCGACATGGGTATGTTTGATCCCGAATTTTTCCAGCCCGTGGCGGAAATAGGCAAACGTGCAGCCATAAAGCGTGCGATCAACAATGATCTCGTCCCCCGGCGCAATGAATGTCCAGAAGACCGACGTAATCGCCCCCATGCCCGATGCAGTTGCAAGGGCGGCTTCACCGCCCTCAAGCACCGCCAGACGGCTTTCAAGAAGGGCCAGCGTCGGGTTGGCAATACGCGAATAGATAAAGCCCTGTTCTTCACCGGCAAACATCCGTCCGCCCTGCTCGGCAGTTTCAAATGCAAAGGTGGAGCTCATGTAAACCGGCGGGTTCAACGCGCCATTATGGCTTTGCGGATCATAACCATGATGGATGGCGCGGGTGGCAAAACCGGATTTGGTGTGACGCGGATCAGACATGGAAGGCTCCCGTTATCTAAATTGTTCTGCCCCCATAACCGCAAGGCCCATGCCAGAATTGAAAATCCTGTTATTTCAGGTACTTAGCAAAATCGCACCCCATTCAATTGTAAACTTATGTTTACACTCACCTTCCCCAATCGCTGCATTTCGCCAAAATCACTGGAAAACAGCCCCTTACGACTGTATAGTTTTCGTTACAGTGTAAACTTTTTGGTACAGCCATGCGTTTTGAAATCACCGGGGAAAACAGGGTCGGCATCACGCGGGACGTCGTCAATGTGCTGGCGGATTTCAAACTCGATATCCGCGCCTTCGAGGTGACAACCCATCATATCTTTGCCGATATCCCGGCAATTCGCCCGGAACGTTTTCCGTTGCTGGCCCATCGTTTGATGCAGCTACCCGGCATTGAGGACGTCAAACCGATTGATCGCCTGCCAACCGAACGACGGCGCGCCCAATTGCACGCAACCCTTGCCGCGCTGGGTGATCCGGTAATCGCGGTTGACGCCAACGGCCTGATCGCACAGGCCAACCCGGCAGCGCAAAACATTGCCGGTTCCCCCGATGCGCCGCTGCGCGACCGGCCCTTGGCCGATTTCCTGACCGACCCGGATATTGATGATCTGCGCCAAAGCCATTTCCGCCTGCCCGAACGCGAGGTCACACTGGGCGGGCAGACCTATCTGTTGCAGGTCGAACCCATCGGCCATGTCGATGACGGTACCGATGCCGCCGATGACGAACCGTGGGGCGGCGTCATGGTGTTTCACCGGGCCGCACGCCTTGGCCGGGTCATGACCGCGCTTCAGGACCGCAGCCACACCGGATTTGACGACATCATCGGCCAAAGCAAGGTTCTGGCACGGGTCAAGGCACAGGCAAAACGACTGACATCGGTCGATGCACCGCTTCTGATCCTCGGTGAAACCGGGACGGGGAAGGAGCTTTTTGCCCGCGCCTGCCACCGCGCCAGCAACCGCGCCGATCAGCCGTTTCTGGCCCTTAACTGTGCCGCCATGCCCGAAGGTCTGGCCGAAAGCGAACTGTTTGGCTATGCCGCCGGGGCCTTTACCAGTGCGCGGCGCGGCGGCAAACCGGGGCTTCTGGAACTGGCCGATGGCGGCACATTGTTTCTTGATGAAATCGGCGAACTGACACCGTATCTGCAGGCCAAACTTCTGCGCGAGTTGCAGGATGGCCGGTTCCGGCGCGTCGGTGGCACGGATGAAATTGCGGTTGATGTCCGCATCATCAGTGCGACCAACCGCGACCTTGACGCCATGTCGCATGACGGCACATTCCGCGAAGACCTTTATTTCCGTCTCAACGTCCTTGGCATCACCCTGCCACCGCTGCGCGACCGGCGCGAAGACATTGCCGAACTGGCCCTTTATTTCGCCACCCGCACCGCCCGGCAAACCGAACGCCCCACCCCCCATATCGCAAGGGATGCCCTATCCTGGCTTGCCAGCCACGACTGGCCCGGCAATGTGCGCGAACTGGAAAACACGTTATTTCGCGCCGTCGCCCTTCTGGATGGCGATATCCTGACCGCACGCGACCTGACCACCACCGCAAGCAACCCGCCCGTCACGACCGCCGATGAAACCGCAACACCCCGCGATCTGGCAACCACCGTCCCCGCAACCGACCCGATCAATGCGGCCATCGCCCAAGGCACACTTGCCGACGGGATCGACATGCTCGAACGTGAAATGCTGATGCGCCTTTACCCGGATTATCCAAGCTCGCGGAAGCTTGCCGAACGGCTTGGCATCTCGCACACTGCGATTGCGCGCAAGCTTCGCAAATATGGCATTTCCGGTTGATCTTGCCTCCCATGTTGCATTGCGGCATGATCCATAGGGTCAGGTCTCATTAATTTGATTGAAATGGTCAATCAGATTTGTGCGGATACGCGAAGCAAAACCGCAGGAAGATGTGCATCTTTCAAGGTTTTGCGACAAAGTAGCCCGTGCAAATCCGATT
>CAMPHD010000045.1 GCA_946885765.1 uncultured Thalassospira sp. | reverse complement strand
GTCGGAGCACCCTCATAGACGTCCGGGGTCCACATATGGAACGGAACCGCCGAAACCTTGAAGCATAGACCGGCAAACATGAAGGCCAGACCAACCAGCGTTCCGACCGAAAGGCCGCCCGTGCTGATCACATCGCCCAGAACCGTGAAATTCGTCGAACCGGTAAAGCCATAAACCATCGACATGCCATACAGCAGCATACCCGATGCAATCGACCCCAGAACGAAGTATTTCAGACCCGATTCCGTGGCACGCACGGTGTCGCGGCGGATCGCCGCAATCACGTAAAGTGCCAGAGACTGAAGCTCAAGGCCAAGATACAGCGACAGCATGTCGGTCGCCGATACCATCGCCATCATGCCAAGCGTCGCCAGCAGGATCAGGATCGGAAACTCGAACCGCGACATGTTTTCGCGTTCGGCGTAATTCATCGCCATCACGATACCAAGCGACGAACCGATCAGGATCATAACCTTGACGAATTTGGCAAAGGCATCCGCGGTGAACTGGCCATAAAACGCCACACCGCCGTCACCCAGAACAACCAGCACAAGCGCGATGATCTGGGCTGCAACCGCAAGCCATGAAACGGTGCGGAAAGCCTTGTCCTTACCGGCGAAAACGCCAAGCATCAGAAGCGCCAGGGCCGAAACGGCCATAAAGATTTCGGGCAATGCCGCCCCGAGGTTGAGCATAGAAACTCCCATGTTCATTCCCCTCAATTCGCCGCCAGCTGCGCAGCCTGAGCTGCGGCAGCCTGCGCCGTTTCGACCTGGTTGACGAGGTTTTCAACCGAAACATGCATGATGTCGAGGAAGGAGACCGGATAGACCCCCATCCACAGAACGATGATCACAAGCGGAGCAAAGATCAGCCATTCACGCGGGCTCATATCAAGGATCGATTTAAGGTTTTCCTTGGTAAGTGCCCCGAACACGATGCGGCGATAGAGATACAGCGCATAGGCTGCACCGAGGATCAGACCGGTTGCGGCAAAGAATGCCACCCAGGTATTGGCTTCGAACGCACCCAGCAATGCCAGTATCTCGCCAACGAACCCACCCGTCCCCGGAAGACCGACAGACGCCATCGTAAAGAACATGAAGATAACGGCATAACCCGGCATACGATGCACAAGACCGCCATACGCATCGATCTCGCGGGTATGCATGCGGTCATAAACCACACCGACACACAGGAACAACGCGCCCGATACCACACCGTGGCTCAGCATCTGGAAGATCGAACCTTCGATACCATGCTGGTTAAAGGTGAAAGCACCGATGGTGACGATACCCATATGGGCAACCGACGAATAGGCAATCAGCTTTTTCATGTCCTGCTGAGCCAATGCGACCAGCGAGGTATAGATGATCGCCACAATCGACAGCGTAAACACCAGCGGGGCAAAGGTTTCGGACGCCAGCGGCATCATCGGCAACGAGAACCGAAGGAAACCGTAACCACCCATTTTCAGAAGGACACCCGCCAGGATCACCGAACCAGCCGTCGGTGCCTCAACGTGGGCATCGGGAAGCCATGTATGAACCGGCCACATCGGCACCTTGACGGCAAAGGATGCAAAGAATGCCAGCCACAGCCAAAGCTGCATATTGTAGCTGAACCCGTGCGCCATCAGCGTCGGAATGTCGGTTGTGCCTGCTTCGAAATACATCGCAAGCAACGCCACCAGCATCAGAACGGAACCAAGCAGCGTGTACAGGAACAGCTTGAAGGCTGCATAAACACGACGCTGACCGCCCCAGACACCGATGATAATGAACATCGGGATCAGAACGCCTTCGAAGAACAGATAGAACAGCAAGCCGTCAAGCGAGCTGAACATACCGACCATCATCGTTTCCAGGATCAGGAACGCGATCATGTATTCCTTCACACGTTTCTGGATTGCTTCCCATGCCGACAGAATGCAGATCGGCGTCAGGAAGGTCGCCAGAATGACAAACAGCATCGAAATGCCGTCCACACCCATGTGATAGGAAATGTTCAGGCCCGGCATCCAGTCGGCTTTTTCAACGAACTGGAAATCGGCCGTGGTGGTGTCGAAATTCACCCACAGCATCAGCGATGCCGCAAAGGTAAAGCCCGACGTCCAGAGTGCAACCCAGCGCGAGTTGCGGGCGACATTCGCCTCTTCCCCACGGATCAGCAGCACAAACAGCGCGCCGACCAGCGGTAAAAAGGTGACGATCGAAAGAATTGGATAATCGCTCATCGCCCGTTAACCCATCTTCCAAATTGTGTAAGACACCAAGGCGGCAATACCGATCAGCATCGCAAACGCATAGTGATAGACGAAACCGCTCTGAAGGGCGCTGACACGACGTGCAATGTTACGGCATGCTGCGGCGACACCATCCGGACCGACACCGTCGATCAGTGCGCCATCGCCCGATTTCCAGAAGCCATAGCCAAGATAGAAGGCCGGCTTGACGAAAATCTTGTCGTAAAGCTCGTCGAAGTACCATTTGTTCAGCGCGAAGCGATACAAACCGTTGAAGGTATTGGCCAACTGACGCGGCAGCGACGGCACCAGCTTGTACATCACAAGGGCGATGACAAAGCCCGAAACCATGGCAACAAACGGTGCCAGCTTGACCCAGCCCGGAACATGGTGTGTATGTTCAAGGGCCTGATGACCTTCGGCCATAAAGATCGCACCGTTCCAGAACGCCAGCATTTCTTCATAGTCACCACCACCGAACCAGTCCTTGGCGAACCAACCGGCAAAGATCGCGCCGATGGTCAGGAACAGAAGCGGCAGCGTCATGACAGCCGGGCTTTCATGGACATGGGCCATTGTCCGCTCGTCCGCACGCGGGGTGCCAAAGAAGGTCATGAAGATCAGGCGCCAGCTATAGAACGAGGTCATCAATGCTGCCAGGATACCGGCCCAGAAGGCATAGGTCCCGACCGCACTATGTGCCGCAAACGCGCTTTCGATGACAAGGTCCTTGGAATAGAAGCCCGCAAGACCGGGGAAACCGGTAATCGCAAGCGTCCCAACCATCATCACCGCAAAGGTCAGCGGAACCATCTTGTAGATGCCGCCCATCTTGCGCATGTCCTGCTCGTCGGACATTGCATGGATGACCGAACCGGCACCAAGGAACAGAAGCGCCTTGAAGAAACCGTGCGTCATCAGGTGGAACACGCCCGCCGAATAGGCCGACACGCCGCACGCAAAGAACATATAGCCAAGCTGCGAACAGGTCGAATAGGCGATCACGCGCTTGATGTCGTTCTGAACGCAGCCAATCGTCGCGGCAAAGAACGCGGTCGATGCACCGACAACGGTAATGATCGCAAGCGTCGTTTCGGCATATTCAAAGATCGGCGAAAGACGCGCTACCATGAACACACCCGCCGTCACCATGGTTGCCGCGTGAATAAGGGCCGAAACCGGTGTCGGGCCTTCCATCGCATCAGGCAACCACGTATGCAGGCCAAGCTGTGCCGATTTGCCCATCGCACCGATGAACAGCAGGAAACAGGTGATCTCAAGCGCCGAAAACTCGTGACCAAGGAACAAAAGGGTCGTTCCGGCAACTTCTTCGGCATTGCCAAAGATCACGTCGAACTGAACACTGTCAAACAGGACGTAAATCGCAAAGATACCCAGCGCGAAGCCAAAGTCACCGACACGGTTGACGACAAAGGCCTTGATCGCAGCCGACGATGCCGACGGCTTGGAATACCAGAAACCGATCAGAAGATAGGACGCAAGCCCCACCCCTTCCCAGCCAAAGAACAGCTGGATCAGGTTGTCTGCGGTCACCAGCATCAGCATGGCAAAGGTAAACAGCGACAGATACGCCATGAAACGCGGCTTGTCGGGATCGTGCGACATGTATCCGATGGAATAGATATGCACCATCGACGACACACCGGTCACAACGATCAGCATGACACAGGTCAGCGTATCAAACCGAAGCGCCCAGTCAGCCGTGAAATTGCCCGACGAAATCCAGGTAAACAGCTGAACCGTGATCGGGTTGCCGCCAAGGGCAACATCGACAAAGGCGAAAATCGAAATGATGAAGGCCGTAACAACGCCGCCCGCCGTAATCAGCTGGGAAACGCGGTCGGAAGTCGTAACACCGTGATGATGGCTGCTGTCATGCTCGGCATCGGACGCGGTCGACATGGCGCCGACCAGCGTGATGATGCCTGCAATCGTGGCAGCGATCAGGGGCAGGAATACAATCAGAGGATACATATCTGCCTTACCCCTTCATCATGTTGATGTCTTCAACCGCAATCGTACCGCGGTTACGGAAATAGACCACCAGGATCGCAAGACCAATCGCAGCCTCGGCGGCAGCAACGGTCAGAACAAAGATGGTGAAGACCTGTCCGACGAGGTCGCCGAGGAACGACGAGAACGTGACCAGATTGATATTGACTGCCAGCAGCATCAGCTCGATCGACATCATGATGATGATGACGTTCTTGCGGTTCATGAAGATGCCAAAGATCCCGAGTGTGAAAAGGATCGCCGCGACGGTCAAATAATGTGCAAGACCGATTTCCATCAGATCCCCCTACCGACCGGAACTTTTTTGACTTCAAGCGTGTCAGCGCGATCGCGTTTGACCTGCTCGGAGATTTTCTGACGGCGGACACCTTCACGGGTACGCAGCGTCAGGACAATTGCGCCAATCATCGCAACAAGCAGCACAAGACCGGCGGCCTGGAAGATGTATGCGTAATCGGTGTAGATCAGTTGGCCAAGCGCCTCGACATTGGTCAGTCCGGCGGGCGTCGGATGCGCCAGAACCGCAACCTTGTCATCAGACAGTGCCCAGCCCGCGCCGACAAAGGCCAGTTCCACAAACAGCACCAGCGCGATCAGAACCCCGATCGGCAGATAGTTGAGGAAACCCTGACGCATCTCGACGAAATTGATGTCGAGCATCATGACGACGAACAGGAACAGAACCGCGACCGCGCCGACATAAACGACGACGAGCAGCATGGCGAGAAACTCAGCACCCAGCAGGACGAAAAGCCCGGCTGCGTTAAAAAATGTCAAAATCAGCAGCAGTACCGAATGCACCGGGTTGCGAACGGTCACAACCGCAGTCGCGGCCAGAACCGCGACAGTAGCAAACAGGTAAAAAGCCAAAGCCTGTACGACCATAAGGTACCCCCTTGGCGAGCCGCCCCGCCCCAATGGCAGACAGCGGCCCATGAACTCTCTCTTTATACGATCAGACGCGACACTTACCGATAAGGTGCGTCTGCCTCCAATCGTGCAGCAAGCTCGGCTTCCCAACGCTCGCCATTTTCAAGAAGCTTGTCCTTGTCATAGAGAAGCTCCTCGCGGTTCTCGGTTGCGAACTCGAAGTTCGGACCTTCGACGATGGCATCCACCGGGCAGGCTTCCTCGCAGAAACCGCAATAGATGCATTTCGTCATATCAATATCGTAGCGCGTCGTACGACGCGAACCATCGGTGCGCGGCTCGACCTCGATGGTGATGGCCTGCGCGGGACAGATCGCTTCGCAGAGTTTGCACGCGATGCAACGCTCTTCCCCGTTGGGATAGCGGCGCAGCGCGTGTTCGCCACGGAAACGCGGGCTAAGCGGACCCTTTTCATACGGATAGTTCAGCGTCACCTTCGGCTTGAACATGTATTTCAGGGTGAGCGCCATACCGGAAACGAGTTCCACAAGCAGGAAGCTCCGGGCCGTCCGATCAATAAATGACATCGTTTACCTCTCTCTTTCCGATGCGCGGCGATCAGGCCGGGACCTTGTCAAAAGCAACCAGGAACGTGGCGACCAGCATGACCCAGGCAAATGACAGCGGCAGGAAGACTTTCCAACCCAGACGCATAAGCTGGTCATAGCGGTAACGCGGGAATGTCGCACGCACCCAGAGGAAAATGAACAGAACGAAGCAGATCTTCAGAATGAACCAGATCGCGCCGGGGATGAAATCAAGAACCGGCAACGGTGCGGTCCAGCCCCCCAGGAACAGAACGGCGCAAAGACCGCTCATCAGGATCATGTTCGCGTATTCACCCAGGAAGAACAGCGCAAAGGTCATTGCCGAATAATCGACGTTATAACCCGACACCAGTTCGGCTTCCGCTTCCGGAAGATCAAACGGTGCGCGGTTCGTTTCGGCCAGGATCGACACGATGAAGACCACAAACATCGGCAGGTGATAGATGAAGTTCCATTCCCAGAAACCGCCAACCTGACCGCGAACGATATCGCTAAGGTTCAGCGACCCGGTGGTCAGAAGAACGGAAATGATGATCAGGCCAATCGAAATCTCATACGAAACCATCTGGGCACCGGAACGCAGCGCACCAAGGAAGGCGTATTTGGAGTTCGAGGCCCAACCGGCCATCACGATGCCGTAAACACCCAGCGATGAAATCGCGAACAGGTACAGAATGCCGACATTCAGATCGGCTAGAACCATGCCTTCGTCGAACGGGATAACCGCCCAGGCAATGATCGCCAGAATGAAAGTCAGCATCGGGGCGATGATGAACACGCCCTTGTTGGCACTGGTCGGAACAATCGTTTCTTTCAGAAACAGTTTCAGACCATCGGCAAGAGGCTGCAGAAGACCAAACGGCCCCACAACGTTCGGGCCTTTGCGCAACTGCATCGCACCGATGACCTTGCGCTCGGCATAGGTCAGATAGGCGACAGCAACCAGCAGCGGGACAACAATCGCCAAAATCTTGGCGACGATCCAGACTAGCGGTTCAATATATCCGTCCCAAAGAAGTTCCATCGGTCAAACCGTATCTTTTGCGTTTCGTCCCTGAATTGGGACACCCCCTTGCGGGACGGGCGACGATATCATCGCCGCCCCCCAAACTCAGGCAACCTTCTCGGCAGCCGCATCCTTGACAAAGGCCTCGGTACATTTGGCCATCGTCACCGATGCACGGCTGATCGGGTCGGTCATATAGAAATTGCGAACCGGCGAGGTAAAGCTGTCTGGCTTCATATCGCCTTTCTTGCCGAAATCGGCCCACTCTGCCTTGGTAACAGCATTCAGCGAGGTGAAAGTCGGGCTGAGTTCAACCATGCGCGAACGCACGGCATCAATGCTGTCATACGGCAAAGCCTGGCCAAGTGCGCCTGAAAGCGCACGAACGATAGCCCAGTCTTCCTTGGCTTCGCCAACCGGGAAAACAGCGCGCCAGCCCTGCTGTGCGCGGCCTTCGGTATTGACGTAAGTACCGTTCTTTTCGGTATAGGCCGAACCGGGCAGGATCACGTCGGCTGCCTGCGCACCGGCATCGCCCATCGCCCCCTGATAGACCACAAAGGCCTTCTCAAGTTTCGACATGTCGATCTCATCGGCGCCAAGCAGGTAAACAACCTCGACATCACCTTTTGCCGCGGCATCAAGGATGTCATTGGTCCCAAGCCCGCCTTCGCCCGGGACAAAGCCCAGATCAAGGCCACCAACACGCGACGCGGCAGTGTGCAGAACGTTAAAGCCGTTCCATTCCCCCGAAACCATGCCGTATTTGTCGGCAATCGCACGAACGGTCGCCAGAACGGCATCGCTGTCCTCACGGTCAAGCGCGCCCATGCCAACGATGATCATCGGTTTTTCGGCGGCTTTAAGAACCTTGGCGAAATCGTTTTTGCCATCAAGGACGGCAGAAAGCGTTTCGGCACCGGCCCCAAGATAGTCATGCTTATAGGTCGGGTCCCAGCTTTCACCGATAATGCCAACCTTGAAGTCGCCGGTCGTCGCACGCCAGCGCTTGCGCAGGCGGGAATTGATGATCGGGGCTTCGGCACGGATATTGGCACCAACGATCAGGCAGGCATCGGCGTCATCAATCCCGGCAATCGTGGTGTTGAAGATATAGGACGCACGCGCACCGCCGATTTTCGAACCGTCCTGACGGCAATCAAGGTTCGGCGAACCAAGAATCCCCATCAGATCCTTTAGCGCGGTCATCGATTCACAATCGACCGTATCACCGGCAATCGCTGCAATCTTCTTGCCGTCAAGCCCGGAAACCTTTGCCTTGATCGCGGCAAATGCCTCGTCCCAGGTGGCGGCTTTCAGCTTGCCATCGACACGCACATACGGACGATCCAGACGCTGGCGTTTCAGGCCGTCAATCGCATAACGGGTTTTGTCCGAAATCCATTCCTCGTTCACGTCGTCATTGGTGCGCGGCAGAACGCGCATGACTTCGGAACCACGGGAATCGATACGGATGTTTGAACCAACAGCATCCATCACATCGACGCTGTCGGTCTTTTTCAATTCCCACGGGCGTGCGGTAAACGCATACGGCTTGGATGTCAGCGCGCCAACCGGGCAAAGATCGATCAGGTTCCCCGAAAGTTCGGAATTGATTGATGCTTCGATATACGGTCCGACCTCGGTATCCTCGCCACGGTAAACGGCACCCATGGTGCCGACACCAGCAACTTCCTCGGAAAAACGAACGCAACGGGTGCAGTGAATGCAACGGGTCATGATCGTTTTGACGATCGGGCCCAGTTCCTTGTCCTTCACCGCACGCTTTTTCTCGGCATAACGCGACGCGTCAAAACCATAGGCCATCGCCTGGTCCTGAAGGTCACATTCACCGCCTTGGTCACAGATCGGGCAATCCAGCGGATGGTTGATCAGCAGGAATTCCATCACGCCATTGCGTGCTTTCTTGACCAGATCGGAATCCGTCTTGATCACCATTCCATCTGCCGCAGGCATGGCGCAGGATGCGACCGGCTTCGGTGCGCGTTCCATCTCGACCAGACACATACGGCAATTGCCGGCGATTGACAGGCGTTCGTGATAGCAGAAACGCGGAATTTCCTTCCCGGCCTCTTCACAGGCCTGAAGGACTGTCGCCCCGGCTTCTACTTCAACTTCAATACCGTCAACTGTCAGTTTCGGCATGTCTCAATCCCTCTCAACAGGCCCCTCTCAGGCCGCGATCCGTGCGCGATATTCCTTGATCCGCCGTTCCATTTCGGGACGGAAGTGACGGATCAGACCCTGGATCGGCCATGCGGCTGCATCACCGAGCGCACAAATAGTGTGGCCTTCGACCTGTTTGGTCACATCCCACAGCAGGTCAATTTCATCAAGTGTCGCCTCGCCGCGGACCATGCGCGCCATAATACGCGCCATCCAGCCCGTGCCTTCACGGCACGGCGTGCACTGGCCACAGCTTTCATGCTGGTAGAATTCCGACAGACGCGCGATGGCGTAAACGATGTCGGTGGACTTATCCATCACGATCACTGCCGCCGTACCAAGACCCGATCCCACTTCACGCAGGGCATCGAAATCCATCAGCACATCGTCGCAAATGTCTTTGGTCATCAGCGGAACGGACGAACCACCCGGAATAACCGCCAGAAGATTGTCCCAGCCACCACGAACACCGCCGCAATGCTTTTCGATCAGCTCACGCAGCGGAATGCTCATGGCTTCTTCGACCGTGCAGGGCTTTTCGACGTGACCGGAAATCGCAAACAGCTTGGTGCCATGGTTGTTTTCACGGCCAAAGCTTGTGAACCACGAACCACCACGGCGCAGGATTTCCGGCACCACAGCAATCGATTCGACATTGTTCACCGTCGTCGGGCAGCCATACAGACCGGCATTGGCCGGGAATGGCGGCTTCAGACGCGGCTGGCCTTTCTTGCCCTCAAGGCTTTCAATCAGCGCGGTTTCCTCGCCACAGATATACGCCCCTGCACCAAGATGCAGATAAAGGTCGTAATCCCAGCCCGAACCGCAGGCATTTTTACCCAGCAACCCGGCTTCATAGGCTTCGTCAATCGCACGCTGAAGGTTCGATGCCTCGTGATAGAACTCGCCGCGGATATAGATATATCCGGCATGAGCATTCATCGCGAAACTCGCCAGAAGGCAGCCTTCAATCAGGGTATGCGGATCATTGCGCATGATCTCGCGGTCCTTGCAGGTGCCCGGCTCGCCCTCGTCGGCATTGACGACAAGATAGCTCGGACGACCATCGGATTCCTTGGGCATGAACGACCATTTCAGGCCGGTCGGGAAGCCCGCGCCCCCGCGACCACGCAGACCGGATGCCTTCATCTCGTTGATGATCCAGTCGCGGCCTTTGTCGATCAGGGCCTTGGTGCCGTCCCAGTTGCCACGCGCCTGTGCCGCTTTAAGACCGAAGTCCTGAAAACCGTACAGGTTGGTAAAGACGCGATCCTTATCCTGCAACATCTCAGGCCTCCCCTTCGCTTGCATCAGCAGACTGATCGGCAGCGCCGCAGCCACAGAATGCCTTCAGAACCTTGGGACCATCAATCGGCTCGCAGCCGCGACGACCGATCTGCGGACCGGCTTTCGGCTTTTCACCCTTTTTCAGGGTATCAAGGATCGACTTGGTGGTGTCGGCAGTCAGGTCTTCGTAATAATCGTCGTTAATCTGCATCATCGGTGCGTTAACGCACGCACCAAGGCATTCAACCTCGATCAAAGTGAACTGGCCGTCTTCGGTGGTTTCACCGATTCCGATGCCCAGTTCCTTTTTGCAGGTATCGACAACATCGGCCGAACCGCGAAGCCAGCACGGCGTGGTGGTGCAGACCTGGATGAAGTTTTTGCCCACCGGGGCAAGGTTATACATCGTATAGAAGGTCGCGACCTCATAGACGCGAATGGCCGGCATATCGAGCATGTCGGCAATGTAATCCATTGCGACAGTCGGAACCCAGTTACCATCGGTCTGACGCTGTGCCAGATCAAGCAGCGGCATGACCGCACTTTGCTGGCGGCCTTCCGGGTACTTGGCGATAATCTTGTTTGCCCGCTCCATGTTTTCCGGGGAAAACGCAAAGCTGACAGGCTGAAGCTCTCTCGGAGCTGGTCTTCTCAAATGGCTCATCGGTCAATCTCACCGAACACGATATCAAGCGACCCGATATTGGCAACGACGTCGGCCAGCATGTGACCCTTGGACATGAAGTCGATGCCCTGAAGGTGCGGGAATCCGGGTGCGCGAATTTTGCAGCGATACGGACGGTTCGAGCCATCCGAAACGAGATACACGCCAAACTCTCCCTTCGGTGCCTCGACGGCGGCATAGCATTCGCCAGCCGGAACGTGGAAACCTTCGGTAAAGAGTTTGAAGTGATGGATCAGGGCTTCCATCGAGCGTTTCATTTCTGAACGCGACGGCGGCGCCACCTTGTTATTTTCAACGATAACAGCCCCATCCGGCATTTCTTTAATGGCCTGCTTCATGATGCGAAGCGACTGGTTCATTTCTTCGAAACGCACCAGGAAGCGATCATAGCAGTCGCCGTTCTTGCCGATCGGAATGTCGAAATCGAAATCTTCGTACGAGTCATAGGGCTGCGATTTACGCAGATCCCACGCCATGCCCGATGCGCGGATGTTCGGCCCGGTAAAGGCCCAGTCCAGCGCCTCTTCGGGCGAAACGATCCCGATATCAACCGTACGCTGTTTAAAGATACGGTTGCCGGTCAGAATACGGTCGAAATCCTTGACGAATTTCGGGAACTGATCGCACCACGCATCAATGTCGGCCAGCAACCCGGCCGGAAGATCGGCAGCAACGCCGCCCGGACGGAAATAGTTGGCATGAAGACGGGCACCGCAGGCGCGCTCATAGAATTCCATGAGTTTTTCGCGTTCCTCGAAGCCCCACAGCAGCGGGGTCATCGCACCAACGTCAAGCGCAAAGGCCGTCAGGTTCAGAAGATGGTTCAGGATACGACCCATTTCCGCATAAAGAACGCGGATATACTGGGCGCGTTTCGGCACCTCGACCCCCATCAACTTCTCGATGGCCAGGCAATAGGCATGTTCCTGATTCATCGGCGCGACATAGTCGAGACGGTCGAAATACGGGGTCGCCTGAATATAGGTCTTATATTCGATCAGCTTTTCCGTACCACGGTGCAGAAGGCCGATATGCGGATCGGCGCGTTCGATAACCTCGCCATCCATTTCAAGAACCAGACGCAGAACGCCGTGCGCCGCAGGGTGCTGCGGGCCGAAGTTCATGGTCATGTTTTTGATTTTTTGTTCCGACATCAGGCCTTGCCCTCCGCCTTTTCATCGCCGGGGAGAACATTCTGGATGCCTTCCCACGGGCTTTCGAAATCGAAGTTACGGAAATCCTGAACCAGTTTCACCGGCTCGTAGACAACGCGCTTTTGCTCGTCGTCATAGCGAACCTCGACATAACCGGTCAGCGGGAAATCCTTGCGAAGCGGATGACCTTCAAAACCGTAATCCGTCAGGATACGGCGCGGGTCCGGGTGATTATCAAAGAAGATGCCATACAAATCCCATGTTTCGCGCTCGAACCAGTTGGCGGCGCTGTAAACGGGAACGCAACTTGGCACCGGGGTATCTTCGTCGGTACGGACCTTGACGCGCACACGCAGGTTATGCTTGAGCGACAGCAGGTGATACACGACGTCGAAACGCTCGGCGCGTTCGGGATAATCGACCCCGCAAATGTCAACAAGCTGCTTAAACAGGCAGCCCGCATCATCGCGAAGGAATGTCAGAACTTTAAGAATAGCATCGCGTTTGACCACGATGGACAGCTCGCCATAACGGTACTGGGTTTCCAGAACCTTGTCGGCAAACTGGGACACCACTAGATCTTTAAGATCTTTCAGCGCGGCGCTGTTATCGCTGAGCACTTCGCTCATGCAAGCCCCCTATTAAGGATCAGCGTGTCAGGACACCGGTACGGCGGATTTTCTTTTGCAACTGCATCACGCCGTAAATCAGCGCTTCGGCTGTCGGCGGGCACCCGGGAACATATACGTCCACCGGAACAACGCGATCACAACCGCGCACCACCGAATAGGAATAGTGATAATACCCACCACCATTCGCACACGATCCCATTGAAATCACCCAGCGCGGTTCGGCCATCTGGTCGTAAACCTTGCGCAGTGCGGGTGCCATCTTGTTGGTAAGCGTGCCTGCAACGATCATCACGTCGGACTGACGCGGGCTCGGACGGAACACAAGACCGTAACGGTCAAGGTCGTAACGCGACGCGGCGGCATGCATCATTTCCACAGCACAGCAGGCCAGACCGAACGTCATCGGCCACAGCGAACCGGTGCTGGCCCAGCTTGCCAGCTTGTCGAGATTGGCAAGGACAAAACCCTTGTCATTCATCTCGTCGAACACGCCTTTAAGCAGGGTATCCTGATCCTGACCGGGTGCCAGGGGTGCGCCTGTATTGGTGCTCACTCCCATTCCAGTGCTCCCTTCTTCCATTCATAGACAAATCCGACCGTCAACACAGCCAGGAAGATCACCATAGAAAAGAAACCGAAGGTGCCAATGTCACCAAGGGTCACAGCCCACGGGAACAGGAACGCAACTTCGAGATCGAAAATGATGAACAAGATGGCGACCAGATAGAACCGCACGTCGAACTTCATGCGCGCGTCGTCGAAGGCGTTGAAGCCGCACT
>CAMPHD010000044.1 GCA_946885765.1 uncultured Thalassospira sp. | reverse complement strand
CATCAGAACGGCGGTTGCCGCGGTGGCGGCTGAAATCATGCCCGGGCGTCCGCCAAAGATCGCGGTAATCACCGCAATCGAAAAGGACGCATAAAGCCCGACCTTGGGGTCGACCCCGGCGATGATGGAAAAGGCAATGGCTTCGGGGATCAGGGCAAGTGCCACCACAAGCCCTGAAAGCACATCACCACGGATATTGCCAAGCCATTCGGCCCGCAAACGCGGAAGGAAATCGGTATTCACAGAACATCTCCGTATCAAACAGCCCAGTCTGTCCCCGGGGCTGGAATGTCATCAGGAGGCAGAAATGACAGCCATCCTTGCACGGTTTCATGCAATCAACCATCAATGCGTCCATAACGGCGCTGCAACGCAGCAGGCTGTACCTATACCAATTTAAAATGTGGAACAACCGCCGGGCATCGCACCAGTGCCCCACCTGCATCCATCCTATTTGCCGCAAGCTTTGAAAAAAAAACTGCCCCAAAACGGAAAAACCCGCCGAAATAACGGCGGGTTTTGTCCTGAAATCCTGATCTGTGTGTTTTACGCAGTTCCGGATTATTTCCGGTTCTGGCGGTTTTCGATCAGGTCATCGACAACACCTGGATCGGCAAGGGTTGATGTATCGCCAAGCTGGTCATATTCGTTTGCCGCAATCTTGCGCAGGATACGGCGCATGATTTTGCCCGAACGGGTTTTTGGAAGTCCCGGCGACCATTGGATATAATCGGGGCTGGCAATCGGACCGATTTCCTTGCGGACCCATTTGACCAGCTCGCCGCGCAGCTCGTCGGTCGGTTCTTCACCGGCATTCAGCGTGACATAGGCATAGATGCCCTGTCCTTTTATGTCGTGCGGTACGCCGACCACGGCGGCCTCGGCCACCTTGGGATGGGCAACCAGTGCACTTTCAACCTCGGCCGTGCCCATGCGGTGGCCCGATACGTTGATTACGTCATCCACACGTCCGGTGATCCAGTAATAACCGTCCTCGTCACGGCGTGCGCCATCACCGGTGGTATAGACATCGGCGAATGTGCTGAAATAGGTCTGGATAAACCGTTCATGATCGCCATAAACCGTGCGCATCTGACCAGGCCAGCTTTTCTTGATCACAAGGTTGCCGTCGGTCGCCCCGGTCAGTTCCTTGCCCTCGTTATCCAGAAGGCCGGGCTCGATCCCGAAGAACGGCAAGGTCGCTGAACCCGGTTTAAGGTCGGTGGCACCGGGCAACGGCGTAATCAGGATGCCACCGGTTTCGGTCTGCCACCAGGTATCGACAATCGGGCAGTTCCGTTTGCCGACATGCTCGTGATACCACTCCCAGGCTTCGGGGTTGATCGGTTCACCCACCGAGCCAAGGATGCGCAAGCTGGAAAGATCGGCCTTGTTGACCCAGCTTTCGCCTTCGCGCATCAGGGCACGGATCGCGGTCGGCGCGGTATAGAAGATATTGACCTTGTGCTTCTCGCACACCTGCCAGAAACGCGATGCATCCGGATAGCTCGGCACGCCTTCAAACATCAGGGTCGTCGCCCCGTTGGCAAGCGGCCCGTAAACAATATAGCTGTGCCCGGTGACCCAGCCGACATCGGCCGTGCACCAGTAAATATCACCGTCGTGATAATCAAAGACATACTGATGGGTCATCGATGCATAAACAAGGTAACCGCCCGACGTATGCAAAACGCCCTTCGGCTTGCCGGTCGAACCCGATGTATAAAGAACGAAAAGCGGGTCTTCGGCATTGACCTCGGTGGGTGGGCAATCGGGGGATGCTGCCTCGCAAACCTCATGATACCAGACGTCGCGGGCATCATTCCATGCAATGTCCTTGCCGGTATGCTTGACGACAACAAGCTTCTCGACCGATTTGACGCCCGGATGGGAAAGGGCTTCGTCCGCATTGCGTTTCAGCGGCACACCGCGCCCGCCACGAAGGCCTTCGTCCGAGGTGATGACAACCTTGGCACCACAATCTTCAACGCGCCCTGCCAGGGCTTCGGGAGAAAAGCCGCCAAACACGATGGAATGGATCGCACCGATGCGCGCGCAAGCCAGCATCGAAACCGCTGCGGCCGGGATCATCGGCAGGTAAATGACAACGCGGTCGCCTTTGCCGACACCCATTGATTTCAGCGCGTTGGCAAACCGGCAGACACGTTCATGCAAATCTTTGTAAGTGATATGTTCGGAAACGGACGGATCGTCGCCTTCGAAAATGATCGCGGTCTGGTCGCCACGTTTGGCCAGATGACGATCAAGGCAGTTGGCAGCAACGTTCAGCGTGCCATCTTCATACCACTTGATATAAAGGTCCTTGGCGTCAAAGCTGACATTCTTGACCTTGGTAAACGGCTTGATCCAGTCGATGCGCTTGCCGTGTTCGCCCCAGAAGCCTTCGGGGTCTTCGACCGACTGCTTGTACATGGCGTCGTATTTTGCCTTGTCGATCAGCGCGCCCTTCGCGATGTCGTCGGAGACGGGATAAACGTTCGCAGACATATATGGCCTCTTGTTCGTTTCCTGTTGTCTGTGCGTTCGCACCGGTCGCCTGCCCGCTGAAAGGTCTTTGGGCCGGTACGATATTCTTGTGCGTGCCAGATACCGGTTTTTCCAATCGCAACTTTGTTGCAAGATGACCGAACGGGCGATGCAAGATCAGCCGGACGGTATGGCGTAAATCGGTTCCTGTCGCTTGCGCCCTATGCTAGTGCGCTGATGAATTTCAGGGAATACAACTTAAGGCGGGGGGCAAAATGCACGGCAACTGGCACGATACAATTCTGATTCTCCTGCCTGCCGGCCGGTTTGATTATGTGGGCCACGACCAAACACGCCCGGTGATCCTGTCTGGATACCGGGATACGGCATTCCCTGAAGTAGGTAATTGAAACATAGTGATATTATCGTGCTATCGCCAGTCATGATCTGGCGATTTGCCACACTTCGCATCGATACATCAATGCGGTTGCATTCTGGATTTAATGGAACAAAACAGATACAAAGAAATCAGGTTATAACCAAACGGTGGGAATATGGATCCGATTTCTCTTGCAGCGGGCGCAATTGCGGCATTTGTCGTTGCACTGGTTTTCAGTGTGTTGATGGTCAAACGCACCAAAGAAGCCGCGATGGCCGAGGCAGAGTCGCGAACCGCCTTGCTGGCGGCACAACTTGATCAGGCCGACGAAACCCGCCGCGAACTGGTATCCGAACTGGCAACCACACGTAACCGGCTTTCCGAAGAATCCGAAAAACGCGCTATTGCCGAAACCAGACTGGAAAAAGAACGCGAAGCCACCACCGAAAAGCTCGCGATGCTTGATGATGCGCGCACCAAACTGCTTGATAGCTTCAAGGCGCTGTCGTCTGACGCACTTAAAGTCAACAATGACGAGTTCATGAAGCTGGCGCGCGAAAATTTCTCGCGCATGCAGGAAGGGGCCAAAGGCGATCTGGAAAAACGCCAGCAGGCGATCGACGGGCTTGTCAAACCGATTCAGGAACGCTTGCAGGCTTTCGATACCAAGGTCAACGAACTGGAAAATTCGCGCAAGGAAGCTTATGGCGAATTGCGTAATCAGGTCGGCCAGCTGGTTGAATCGCAAACCCGCCTGTCCAAGGAAACCCAGACGCTCAGTTCCGCCCTGCGGTCAAGTTCGTCGGTATCTGGCAAATGGGGTGAATTGCAGTTGCGCCGGATCGTGGAACTGGCCGGGATGCTCAAACATTGCGATTTCGAAGAACAGGTGCATTTCAATACTGACGAAGGCGCGCAAAAGCCCGACATGGTTATTCACCTGCCGGGTGGTAAAAACATCGTTGTCGATGCCAAGGCCCCGACATCGGCCTATCTTGAGGCGATCGAGGAAAAGCACGACGATATCCGCCGCGAAGCCCTGATGGGCACCTACGTCACCAATGTGCGCAAGGTGATTTCCGACCTTTCAAAGAAATCCTATTGGAAATCGGTCGATTCTCCCGAGTTTGTTGTCCTGTTCCTGCCCGGCGAGAGCTTCTTCTCGGCAGCGCTTGAACGCGACCCCCGCCTGATCGAAGACAGCTTCCGCGATGGCGTTATTCTGGCAACGCCGACAACCTTGCTCGGGCTTCTCAAGGCAGTGGCCTATGGCTGGCGTCAGGAAGCCCTGGCCGAAAATGCTCGCGATATCAGCGAAATCGGTCAGCAGCTTTTTGATCGTCTGGGGACGCTGGCCAAAAACTTTGCCTCTATGGGCAAGTCGCTTGAAAGCACGGTCAAAAACTACAACAAGACCCTTGGCACGCTTGAAGGAACGGTACTGGTTTCGGCTCGCAAGCTTAAGGAAAAGCATATCGTTGCCGATGATCGGGCCATCGAAGAACCGCTTCATGCGGAAACCCATGTGCGTGAAATTACCAAGACCGAGTTGCTTGGCGCACCTTCCGATATGCTGGCAGCTCAAACCGATGATGATGACGATGAAACGGCTCATACCGGTACCGAACATGGGTGAGTTGCGCGGTAATATCGGGCTGTTGCTTGACTAACCTGTGCCGAGACCTTATCTCGGAGCGCTGATTTCGCTATAATGCGATGAACGCATAGATTTCCAAACCCGGACAGAAGACACATGGCCCTGCGCGACATTCTCATTGTTCCCGATCCCCGCCTCAAGCAGGAATGCGAAGAGGTGGCCGAGGTGAATGACGAAATCCGTGAATTGCTCGATGACATGCTTGAAACCATGTATGCGGCACCGGGTATCGGACTTGCCGCACCCCAGATCGGCGTGATGAAGCGCGTGGTTGTCATGGATGTTTCCGATGACAAGGAAAAGCCCCAGCCGCTGAAACTCGTGAACCCGGAAATCATCTGGGAATCCGAGGATACATCAGTCTATCAGGAAGGCTGCCTGTCGATCCCGGAACAATATGCTGATGTCGAACGCCCGGCCGAAGTTGGCCTGCGCTATCTGGATGAAAACGGCAAGGAACATGAAATCGAGGCCGATGGTCTGCTGGCAACCTGCATCCAGCATGAACTTGATCACCTTGATGGCATTCTGTTCACCGACTATCTCAGTGCGCTTAAGCGCAACATGATCTTGAAAAAGGTGCAGAAGCTGCAAAAGACGAAAAAGTCTGCCTGATCAGAAACGCATCAAAGAATTCAGGGGCCGGAATTTCCGGCCCTTTTATTTTGGCGTACTGACAAACCGAACACCTGCCTTCTAAGGCTTGGCTTGTCATTTGGCCAAGATAACGCCAAATTGCCGCCAACCACCTGATTGATGACGATAGGACGTGACCGATGACCAAGCTGCGCATTGCCTTTATGGGAACCCCGGATTTCGCCCTTGTGGCGTTAAAGCAACTGGTCGCAGCCGGTCATGATGTTGTCTGCGTCTATTCCCAGCCGCCCCGTCCCGCCGGTCGCGGGCAAAAGGAAACGCCGACCCCTGTTCACGCTTGGGCGCAAGAACAGGGGATCGAGGTTCGCACACCTGTTTCCCTGAAATCCGATGACCAGAAACAGGCCTTTGCCGACCTTGATCTCGATGTTGCGGTGGTCGCGGCTTATGGCCTGATTCTGCCAAAAGCGGTTCTGGATGCGCCAAAATATGGCTGTCTGAACATTCATGCATCCCTTTTACCGCGCTGGCGCGGTGCGGCCCCGATCCAGCGCGCCATTCTTGCGGGCGATGATAAAACCGGTGTCACCATCATGCAGATGGATGTCGGGCTTGATACTGGTGATATGCTGTTGATTGGCGATATTCCGATCACATCGGCAACCTATGCCAATGCCCTGCATGACGACCTTGCTGAGCTGGGTGGCAAACTGATTGTCGAGGCGCTTGAAAAACTTCCGGGTGGTGGGCTGAGTGCAATCAGACAGCCCGAAGACGGGGTGACCTATGCTGCCAAACTTGATAAATCCGAGGCCAAGCTTGATTTCACCGATGATGCCGCCGCACTTGAACGCAAAATCCGTGCTTTTACCCCATGGCCGGGTGCCTATTTCGAATTCGGCAAGGAACGCATCAAGGTACAGGCCGCCATCGTCACCGACCAGACCGGTCCGGCGGGCACCATCCTTGACGATCATCTGACGATTGCATGCGGTGCCGGCGCATTGCGCCCGACCCGTATCCAGCGGCCGGGCAAGGCGGTGATGGATACTGATGCCGTTTTGCGAGGCTATGACAAGCTTGCCGAGGGCGTTGTCTTACAGGGCTAGGTCCATGGAAATGGTATTCGATATTCGCAAAGCCACCAACCGGGATGGCAACCAGATCGCAACCCTGATTGCGGCTGTCTTTGCCGACTATCCCGGTTGCATCTTTGATCGTGCGGGCGAATTTCCCGAACTTGATGCCATTGCTGACGATTTCACCGCCGAGAATGGCTGTATCTGGGTGGTCGAGGAGGATCTGCGTGTTTTGGGATGCCTTGGCATCAAATACGATCCGGCGCAAAAACAGGCGGAATTGCACAAGGTCTATCTGGATCGCGCCATCCGCGGAAATGGCATCGCCCAACGTATGGTGAAGACGGCTCTTGATTGGCTGGGGCAAACCCATCCCGATTGCACCGACCTTGTCCTCTGGACCGATACACGATTTGAAGCCGGACATCGCTTTTATGAAAAATGCGGGTTCGCTCGAACTGGCGAAACCCGCATTCTTGATGATCTTAGTGCCTCGTCGGAATATCGTTTTGCCGCCAGGCCGGATGATATTCGACATCGGATTGCCTGAAGACTTTAGCTTGCGGAAGTTGCCTTTGCTGCGGTGCTGACAGGCTGGCCTTGCGGGCTTCCATCCGGTGCCTTGCGCACCGAACGCGCATCGCGCAGGCCCAGTTCCCATGGCGGAATCGGGGTGAATTTTTCGGCCAGAAAGTCCACAAAGGCACGAACCTTTGGCGACAGGTGGCGTTTATGCGGATACACCGCCGAAATCCACGCCAGATCGTGAACATATTCCGTCAGAACCGGCGTCAGTCGACCCGCACGGATATCCTCATGCACAAGGTACTCCGCCAGTCGCGCCATGCCGAGGCCCGCGACCACAGCTTCGTGCAATGCGTCGCCGTCATTGGCGGAAAAGCTGCCCTGTGCGCGGAATGAAACATGGCCTTCGGGCGTGTCGAAGTGCCAGTCGTTAAAGCTTTCGCGTGATGACAGATGCAGACAGTCGTGGTTTTCAAGTTCCTGTGGCTTTCGCGGGATACCGTTCTTTTCCAGATATTCCGGCGATGCGACGATCATGCGGCGATTGACGGCATATTTCCGCGCGATCAGCGATGAATCTTCAAGGGCTGACAGGCGAATCGCCAGATCGTAACCATCGTTGACCAGATCGGTGAATTTATCATCGAGCGTCAACTCAATGCGGACATCGGGATAACGCGCCAGAAATTCCGGAATCAGCGGCACGACCTGATACTTGGTAAACGCCACTGAAGCATTGATGCGAAGCGTTCCGCGCGGGGCGGCATAAAGCTGGGTGACGACTTCTTCGGCTTCCTCGATCTCGTTTAGGATCGTGCGGGCGCGCTCGTAAAAGGCCCGACCTTCTTCGGTCAGGCTAAGCTGGCGGGTGGTGCGCATCAAAAGACGCGCGCCAAGTCTGTCTTCAAGGCGCGAAATGTATTTCGAAACCGCCGAAGGTGACAGACGCATGGTCCGTGCAGCAGCTGAAAAGCTGCCTTCTTCAACGGCATGGACGAAGATTTCCATTTCTGCGGCGCGATCCATCGGCGTATTTCCTATTTATGACGCATGTTCACAAGTAATGTGCATATTG
The DNA here is from genome assembly GCA_946885765.1 of uncultured Thalassospira sp. Next base: position 5,825 of record CAMPHD010000044.1, on the reverse strand, counting down.
AGGTAATTCTCTTCTGCCGTAAAGGAAATTAGATTGGGTTCATCAAACGCGACACGTTGTCGCAATGAACCAAATTCTTAAAGGAGGTCTGCCATGACCACTTATGCTGACATCACCAAGCTGAACATCAAAACCAGCGAGATTGAAGCTGGCGTGCGCAAAGGCCAACAGCTCCGCGCTGAATATATCGGCAGCCTGTTCCGCAGCCTGTTCAAAGGCTCTGACAAGTCTGCCGACATCAAGCATCCGGCTGGCACCGTTGGCGGTGCTGCCTAACTGACGACCTCGCGGTCGAGCGACGTTTGATCTTCCTCCCCAAACGACGCTCCCGCGATGGACTACCGCGTTTTTTCTAGCGTCTTCCTCCCTAGACGACGCTGTTTTCCCGACTGGCCCGGGCTCTTTTGAGCTCCGGGCCATTTTTTTGTCTTACCGTCGATTCCCGACTTTGAAATCCCGCTGATTTATTCACCAGTTTGGCGGGCAACACCGGGCGGGATATAGAAGCCCGGTCGTTCCGACATCCATGACATCACCGAAACAACCGCCATTGCGACGATGGTGATCCAAAGCGTCGTGTCGATATCGATATCGGCAGCAAACATCCAGCCGTAAATTGCCGGGCCAATCGCCGATGCCAGAACCATGACTGCGGTCAAAGTGCTACGAACCGCACCGATTTCATCAAGCGGCACCAGTTCCGGGATGATTGCGGTGCGCAATGTTGTGGCAAAGCCAGTGGTGATGCCCAGCATCCCCATATAAACCGGGATCATGACTGGTGTTTCGGTGATCGCCAGCAACGATACCGCCCCGATGGCCGGGATCAGGTGATAGGGGAACAACTTTCGGGCCGTATGATTGTCAATCAGCGGTCCGCTGCCAAACGCCCCGATCACCGATGTGATGGCGAAAACCGTAAAGCCTGCGGCAAACCATGCAAGTTCGATGTCTTTGCTGGCTGAAATCGATCCCTGATGGAAAAACAGGGCCGTCATCACCAACGGCGGGGCGGCCAGCATCGGCATGCAGAACCAGATATAGCGTGACCGGAACAGGCGTGGATGGCTGCTTGCGGGGGATGCGTCCCCGGCGGTTTCGTGATCCGCACTGGCAGTTTTGCCGTTGTTTTCCATTCTGCCCGGTGCCTCGCGGAATTTCGCATTGTCGCGGATCAGCAGGATCGCAATCGGCATGAGGATCACCACGATAAAAATACCCGCCCCGGCATAGGTCGCCCGCCAGCCAAATCCGGCGATAAGTGCCAGCAGGGTGACGGGCATGATTGCCTCAGCCATCGGGAAGCCGAAACTTGCAATGGCAAGGGCACGACCGCGGCTGCGATCAAAATAACGCGCAATGCTGGTCATGCTGACATGGCTCATCAATCCCTGCCCGGCCAGACGAAGAATGAACAGGGCCGCAATCAGCATCCAGACCGATTGTGCGGTGGCAATCGCAAGGCAGCCGATGGTCAGTAAAATCATGGTTGCCAGGCTATAGCGCAGCATATCGACCCGGTCGATCAATCGTCCGATGAAAGGCAGGCACAGCGCGCTTGCGATGGTGATGCCAGCATAGATATTGGCAAATTCGGTTTCATTGATCGCAAGGCTGGCGCCGATGAACGGAACGAAAAGGGCGACCAGAAAGGTCTGGCCAAATGACGAGCCGAAACTATGAAGCGCCCCGAATGCCAAAGGGCAGGGTGCCTGACGCAAAAGACTAAGGAATTGCATGGGGCTCAATCAATAGTGTGAGGAATTGTTTTCAGGCGATCCTATCGATTGAGGTGATTAGCGTCTACTGCCCTAATGCATAGGTAATGTGTAAGCACGGTCGAAAAAAAGCCCCCGCAAGAATGTGTCTTGCGGGGGCTTTTGGATCAAAAGTTGCCGTTTACAAGGGGAAAATCAGGCAGCTATTTTTGCCGCCGGACCATCCGAATGACGGCTTTTCCACCAGTTCAGGCCCAGTATCGCCAGAATGATGACTGTCCCTGCGATCTCTGCCCGAAGGTCTGGATAGAAGATGCCGATGGTCGCCGGAACGATCAAAATGCGGGATACCAGATCAAGCTTGGCAAACATGAACCCTTCGAGTGCCGCAGCAAAGGCCGCCAGCGACAGGATGGCGGTGAAGCCGGTCCAGAGCACAAGCGGCAGCGGACCACCGGTGATGATTTCCGGATTGAACACCATAAACGCCGGGATCAGATACAGGCCCTTGGCAAACTTCCAGGCCTGCATACTGGTTTCCAATGGACTGGCCCCGGCAATCGCGGCCCCGGCAAAGCCGGCAAGGGCAATGGGTGGCGTCACGTTACTGTCCTGAGAATACCAGAACACTACCAGGTGGGCGATCAGCAGCGGAATGCCGAACTCGTTGGACAATGCAGGTCCGACCAGAACGATCAAAACGATGTAGGATGCTGTAACCGGCAGGCCCATACCGAGGATCAGGCTGGCGATCAGAACCAGAACCAGTGCCAGAACGATATTGCCACCTGAAACGCGATCATCATTGACGAGAATTTCAGGCCAAGACCGGTCAGTCCCACGACCCCGACGATAATTCCGGCAACCGCGCAGGCCATGCTGACGGCAACCGCGTTCTTTGCGCCGAGTTCAAGGGCCGCAATTGTAATCCTGACACCGTTGGCAAGGGCAGCCTTCAGACGATCATGGCTGACCTTTTCGCCGTTCTGTGGTGCGACGTAGAAGAACCAGATTGCATAACGAAGAGCTGCAACCGCCAGAACCGAAATGATGGCCCAGAAGCCGACACGCATCGGAGAAATGTTTAGCACTAGAAGGTAAATCAGAACGCCAAGCGGCAGGATGAATTGCCAGCCTTCCTTCAGCACCTGTTTCCAGTCGGGCAGTTCTGAGACCGGCATGCCACGCATACCGTTCTTGAGTGCGACGATATGGACAAACAGATAAACCGTGCCGAGATACAGGATCGCCGGGAAGATCGAAATCATGACGATCTCGAGATACGGCACCTGGGTATATTCGGAAATCAGGAATGCCCCGGCACCCATTAGCGGCGGGGTGATCTGCCCGCCGGTCGAGGCAGCGGCTTCGATGCCACCAGCCTGTGCCGGACGATAGCCAAGGCGCTTCATGAGCGGAATGGTAAAGGCGCCAGTGGTGACAACGTTGGCAATGGCCGAGCCACTGATTGACCCCATCCCGGCAGATGCCAGAACCGCAGCCTTGGCAGGGCCGCCTGCCTTTCGGCCCGTCGCGGCATAGGCCATGTCGATGAAGAATTTGCCCGCCCCGGTGACCTCAAGGAACGCACCAAACAGCACGAACATGAAGATATAGGTCGCTGCAACCCCCATCGGCAGGCCGTAAATGCCTTCCTGTCCGAGGTAAAGCTGGCCAACAAGGCGGTCGATGCTGGCCCCGCGATGATTGAGAATGCCGGGCAGCCATTCGCCAAGCCACGGCAACGAGCCGCGCGGACCCGAAAGGGCATAGATGATCGCGACGATACCAATGATCGTCATGCCAAGGCCGACCGCTCTACGGCTGGCTTCAAGCACAGTGATTGTGGCTATGATGCCAATGATCAGATCGGTGTTGGTCCAGAAACCGGCCCGGTTGACGATTTCATCAAGGAAGAAAGACAGATAGAACCCGGTTACAAACGCACCGGCCAGGAATGCCAGATCGATGCCCCATCCAAGTACACCGCGCTTGCGGTTCGGACCGAAAGCCGGGAACATCAGGAAAGCTAGGAACATCACAAAGGCCAGATGGATCGAGCGTTGATAAAACAGGCCAAGCGGTTCGATCCCCGCGCCATACATCTGGAACAGTGAAAGTGCTACCGCGACCACGGTGATCAGCCCGAGAACAATTTTTGGCTGGGCAACTGTGTCCTGCATGGACGGGAGAGGTGCCGGTTCAGTCATCAGTTAAAATCCTTAATCCCCGGTATCAAGCCGTATGGTGACACGGGTATGTTCGGCCATTTTCGACAGATTGATTTCGTCGCTTTTGGTGACGATACGATGATTCACCGCAAGGCTGCCAACCCGAAGGTAATAGGCATTTCCCGGAACGGGTTCATCAATGTCTTCAATCCAGTAACCGCCATTTTCTGCACTGGTCAGCGTGCCACGACCAGGGTAATGGCCCAGTCCGGCCGCAAAATCGGGCTGATAGGAACGATGCAGGACCATCTTGCCGTGATCGTCGATATAGCAATCGATCACGCCATCGCCGGTTACCGAATGGTTCCAGTAAAGGCACCATCCCTCCTGACGGGGAATGCCGGTTTCAGCCAGAATGCGTCCATCCGCCCCTATGATTTTGAGGCGATCGGCTTTGTCTGCATGTTCTTTGGGGGCTTCACCGGCATGACCAGCGGGCGCCAAAGCAAGGAAGAAAAGGGCGGCCAGCACCGGCCGCCCCCACTTGGCAAAGATCATGGACGCAGGTGATCCAGGAACGGTGCACCGGCTTCTTCGTAATAACGAAGGGCACCCGGATGCATCGGGATCGGGGTCGAGCTGACCGAGAAATCAACCGTAGTGTCGTTGGCAGCCGGATGAATAGCGATCAGTTCGTCGACCTTTTCAAACAGGGTCTTGGTGATCTGATAAGCCAGTTCTTCGTCCATTTCGGCGCTGGCGATCAGAACGTTCGGGGTCGAAATCGTCAGAACCGGTGCTTCGACGCCTTCATAGATGCCCTTACGCAGCGAATAGGGTGCAAAGGTCGGTTCTGCTTCGATGGCAGCAGCGACTTCTTCCTCGGTCAGGGCGATCAGTTTGATGTCGCGCGTGGTTGCGAGGTTGAGGATCGAGCTGGTGGGCGGGCCGACGCTCCAGAAACCTGCATCAATGTCACCGTCACGGATCGCGTCAGCGGTTTCGTTGAAGTTCAGGCGCTGTTCTTCGATATCATCATAGGTGATGCCGTTGGCTTCGAGCAGGGTCTGAGCCGAAACTTCGGTGCCGGAACCCGGTGCACCAACAGAAACGCGTTTGCCCTTGAGATCGGCAAGGCTGGTGATACCGCTGTCAGCAAGAGTGACGAGCTGGACAGCATTCGGATAAATCGAGGCCAGGGCACGAACATTGTCGACCTGACGGCCTTCGAACTGGCCAATGCCCTTGTAGCCGGCATAGACCGTATCGGCGAGTGCGATGGCGATGTCGCTGTCGCCACGCGAAACAAGGCCCATATTTTCAACCGATGCGCCGGTAACTTCGGCAACGGCGTCATAGCCATCAACATATTTGCCGATCAGTTCGGCAAGACCGCCGCCGTAAGGATAATAAACGCCACCGGTGCCACCGGTCGCAATGGAAAGCTGGGTCTGGGCGAATGCCGGGGCACCGAACATCATCAGTGCTGCCGCTGCCGAAAGCAGATTCCGCAATTTCATACTTAGTCCTCCCTAGGATCAATGTTCACTGCATTGATAACAACAGAAACGGTCAATAATCGAATATTGGCAGTTATCTTTTGATATCTCCTCAGTTGTTGGTCGTCTTACTTCTCTAACGAATATCGTGTCGGGGATGAAAATTATGTCTGATCGGGTTGCAACTGCACGCGCAAACACCTCGTGAAACAGATTCACAAGGCAGATGTCAGAAACCTGACAGCATATGTTGCTGGTACGATGCGATTGACCCGGATTCGGGGCAATCAAATGTCATGCGATGAATGCATGCCTTCCCGGACATTGGTTATCCTCCCTGACGAATATTTTTATTGTTTTGTCCTTCTAGCTGGCAATTGTTGTGCCAATTAGAAGATAATTTTTTATCTTTATATATCAATCAGATATATAAAGCA
>CAMPHD010000043.1 GCA_946885765.1 uncultured Thalassospira sp. | reverse complement strand
CCCGATGCACCACCCGATGCCCCCGGCTGCTCGCTTGCCCCGTTGCGCTGCGGCAGGGCGAATTCATAACATTCCTGCCAATGCCGGAGCCAGCCGCGCTTCTGCCCCATCGCCGCCCGGAACCGGGCCCGCAAATCGGCAATCGCAATCGCACCGGTTTTGGCCCCGGTCCCGGCATTGCTGCCTGTCCCCGCACCGGCACCAGCACCACGGCGCCCCACCGGCTCCTTCGCCATCCGGCCAAATCTCGCCAACCGCGGATCTGCTCCCGACAGGCTGGCATCCCCCGGCCTGGCATCACCCGGCCCGGTCGCATTCCGACCGGCAGCATGCTGCGTTCCCGTCCGTCCGTTGCCCGCCGCACCCACCTTCCGGGCCGGGCGCGCTTTGCGGTTCTGCCGTTCTGTCATCGCCTAATCCCCCAAAAGATTTTTGCTACCCGCCGCACGGCCGATCCGGTCCGATAGCAACCCGCGAAACCCCGTGCCGATCAGACCGGCCCGGCCATAGCGTCGCCGCTCCAGTGCCTCGGTCCGCGCCCGTCGTGCCGCTTCTGCCGCACTTTCCCCGTCATCGACGGACGCCGGGTTTGCGAGCGTGCTGGCAACCGGTGGGGGTGCCGCTGGCGCGGATGGTTTTGGTGTCGAAAACAGACTGCCCATGATGCCCCTTGTGCCTCCCCCTGTTCCGCCCCGAAACGGGGCCCGAAAACAAAAAAGCCCCAACCCGGGGCTAGAAACAGAAACGCCCGCAACGCGATAAAGCGATGCGGGCGCAGTTCTGGTGTTGATTTGTCTCTTATGGCACAGAAAAAAGAACAAATCAAGAACATTTTTCAGAAAAAAAACACCGACCCGCGATAAGCCTTTGTTTCCGCACGTTTTATCGCGCAAAAAAGTTGGTGCGGCGTCACGATCGAGAACCCGGAAATGCCCAGCAACCGCTTGACGAACTCGACACAGGTAAACGCGCCCAACCGCACCCGCCGGGGGACTTCAGCCGGATAACTGACCCAGATGCAGTCAAATCCGCGCGCCCGGTAATGGGCTTCGGGGTCAAACAGAACCGAATATTGCCAGACATCAAACGCGATCCTGTGGCTTTGCGGATCAAGGCAGATCCACTCCCCGGCACGTCCGCCCGACATCAGCACAAAACAATGCCGGAAACCGGGTTTCAGCCACCGCAAAAGCCGCTTTTCCGGTGCATCGGCAAACACGACAAGCACATCGCGCATGACGGGTTCGGTTGGCGGATTTGCACCCGGATATGCGGGCTGTTTCGCCGCCGCCAAAGCAGGTGTGATCGCCTCTCGGGTCAAAGTCTGCATGGCGGCAATTCCCCCGTCATTTTGATCATTTTCTCGGGATGGTGGAAGGCATCCTCTGCCCCCGGCAGGACGATATCACGCGCGATCAGCGCATCCTGCAGGGCCGCCATGGCATCGCACCAAAGGTCATATTTCGGCTTTTCCCGCCCATCACGCGGATCGGGCGTGCGTTCCACCAGCCCGTAATATTCGATCACCTGCAAATGCCGGTCATCCAGCACATTTTCGCGCCGTAACCGCATGACCGCGTTATAGATATCATCCGGGTCGCACGGGCGCACAACGTCGCTGGCATCCGCCACCACACGCGCCCCTTCGATCCGTGACGCCTGGCATCGCACAAACCAGAACCACGCCTGCATGGCACTGGAAAACGGGGTCGTCACGCGGTCCGCTATCGGCTTGGGAAAAAGTCTCTGTTCACTCATTTCGCCCTCCTGCTGATCTGCCTGTCTCCCATCAACACCCCCGAAAAAGCGTGCAAATCTCCCCTTTTGCGCATCATCGACTGCGCAAAACCGCCAATTGCCGGATATGTAAAGATTGCCAACGTGATACGTGCAAAACCCGGCTTACATGCCGTTTTCCGCCATTCTGTCCGCATCAAAGCTATTTCCGGATGCACTTCCGGTGTTGATCCACAAGCTATAATCCCTTTTTGTTCTCATTGTAAAGGATTAATTTCCTATTCACTCAATGCCCGCAAAAACACTCGACTTGCCGGGCCACGGATGAATAATGGGGATCGCATTTTCAGCAATCAGACAAGAGACTCCCATGAGCTGGGCCAGCATCAAAATGACGCAACAGGAAGCAATGGGAACATCGACCGACTTTGTCGATGCGTTTGAAAAACTGTTCATTTCCGCCCGAAAACCGCGCGACGCTGCCCTTTTCTGCTCGCGCGAACTCGGGCCGGATGATGCGTTTTTCCTCTCCCCCGGCGCGCAGAAAATTGCCGCCTCCCTGCTCGCACTCCGCCCGGCCACGAAATGCAAGGCCCCGTCGAAAAAGGATGTGATCCTGCTGGCGGGCCATGATGACGGGATTGCACTTCTGCGCTAATCGCGCGCTCTTCTTGCCCCGTTTCATCACAAAACCGCTTCTGAACTGTCTTCATGGATGCCCGACCGCGAATGTCCGACCGGGCAATTTTCCATCACCGGCCATGCGTTCCACTGCATGCCGATCCACTGACAGTCAGGAGTCTCCCATGGCAAATCCCCCGTCCCCGCGTTACGAGCTTTACAAGGATAAAAAAGGCGAATGGCGCTGGACCTATATCGCGCGCAACGGCCTTAAAATCGCCATGAGCAGCGAGGGCTACAAAGCCAAAGCCGACTGCACCCACAGCATCGATCTGCTGAAAGCATCCAAGGATGTCCCGGTGCATGACGCCACGGCTTAAGGCACCTTTCCGAAACACAAAACCCCGGCGCAATTCGGCCCGGGTTTTGTGTTTCTTCCGCAGTCCGCAGACCGCCCGTTTACGGCAGGTTTTCCTTGACCACGACCTGCATGGTAAGGTCCGCCACCCCCTGCATCGGGGCCGCACCATTGCGGATATTGTCAAATATTTTCAAGGTGTTCTGCACGATGATATCGGGGCTTTGGGTGATCACGACATCCATGATGTCCTCAAGCAGGAATTTGCGCGTGTCCGCCGTCAATCCATGGCCGATGAAAACGATATCGCGCCCCCGGTCGCTTTCACGAAGCGCACGTGCAATCCCGTCCGATGACCCGCCGACATTGTAAATCCCGATCAGGTCGGGATATTCCGCCAGAAGCGATACGGTATGGTGGTGATTTTCCGCACGGTTGTCATGGCCTTCGCGCGCGGCAATCACCGAAATCCCCGGAAAACCCTCATCCATCAGGCCAAGGAACCCCATTTCGCGTTCCTCATGCGCCCGATATGTCCGGCTGGCGGTAATCAGCGCCACCCTGCCGCCTGATTGCCGGGTCAACCGGCCCAGCAAATACCCCGCCGTCCGCCCGACCGCCCGGTTATCAAGCCCGACATAGGCCGAACGGCGCACCCCGGCAATATCGGATACCAGCGTCACCACATGCTTGCCCTGGGCCTGCAGGTCCGAAACCGTTTCACGCACCAGCGGATGATCAATCGCCATAAACGCAATGCCATCGGCGGTTTTGCCATGCTGGCGCATGGCATCCGACAGCAGCTTGGGATTGAAACTGTCGATGAAAAAGCACCGCGCACGGATGTTATAGCCCGATGGCTGTTCGGCCGCAGCCTTGATGGTTTCACCCAAAAGGCCCAGATACGGGTTGGTGCCAGCCGGCAAAAGGAAAACCACCTTCATCGGGCGCGGGCGCAACGTTGCCTGCATGTCCGATTCGGGCAGATAACCAAGCTCGGCGGCGGCGGATAATACCCGTTTTGCCGTCATTTCGCGCACACCGGGGCGTTTATTCAAAACGCGGTCAACCGTTGCCGGCGAAACCCCTGAAAGTGCTGCAATATCCTTGATTACCGGGCCTGTCGCCTTTGGCATTCTTCCCTCAAAACCATCAAAAAACATCAATTAATGATGTTTGATGAGGGATAAACTTTCACCTACCATCATTTTATTCAAGGGAAAAACAACAATAGCCCTTCATATTCGGCCATAACGGCCTGCGGACCATCTCGGGAGGAAACAATGGTCATTCACGGAAAATTCCGTCATTTCGTCGCATCCGTTGCGACGGTCGCCACCTGCAGCCTGTTTGCCCTTGGCGCACAGGCGCAGGAATACGAACTCAATTACGGTCACATTAATTCCCCGACCAGCATCACCGGCCTTCAGGCCGACTGGCTGGCCGAAGAAATCGCCAAAAACACCAATGGCGCGGTCAAGATCGACGTTTATCCGTCATCCCAGCTTGGCAAGATTCAGGAACTGGCCGAAGGCGTTTCGACCGGCGCGATTGGGCTGTCGCATAACACCGCGGGCGCGTTAAGCTCGCTGTATGAAGATTTCGGTGTACTTGATACGCCCTATCTTTATCGCGACTATGATCACCTGATGAATGTTGTCGATATTCATTCTCCCGTCATGGAAGAACTGAATAAAGGCCTGATCGAAAACACCAATATGCGCGTGCTTTATGCGTTTTATTTCGGCACCCGTCAGTTGACCGCCGACCGTCCGGTTAAAACCCCGGCCGATCTTTCCGGTGTCAAAATCCGTGCCATTCCGTCACCGGTTTACCTGACCGCGGTCGAAGGCCTTGGCGCGGCCCCGGTTCCGGTTGACTGGTCCGAAGTTCCGACCGCCCTTGCCACCGGCATCGTTCAGGGCCAGGAAAACCCGGTCAACGTGGTGCTGGATCACAAACTTTATGACGTCCAGTCGCACATGATGCTGACCGGCCATATTTCGGCTGCCGAAATCGTCGTGATCAACGAGGACATCTGGCAGGGCTTCCCGGACGACATCAAGGCAGGCATTGAAAAAGCCGCCGAAACCGTCCGCCAGAAAGCATCGAAAATGATCCTTGATCAGGAAGCCGAAGAACTTCAGGCGCTTAAGGATGCCGGCATGACCGTGATCGGCCCGGATGACGGGCTTGACGTTGCGGCCTTCAGAAGCGGCGTTGAAAAACTCGTCCATGAACGCTTCGACGAGAAATACGGTGCCTATTATGAAAAGATTGCTGCTGTAAAGTAATCGTGTTTCGGGCGGTCCGGCCCTGATTATTCTGGCCGGACCGCCCCGGACTTCTCCCCTTTTTTCCTGTTTTCTGTTTCTTGTCCGGGGTTTGTCATGCCGAACCGGAATTCTCCGATCTATCGGGGGCTCGACCATATCTGTCGGGTTCTGACACTGCTTGCCATGCTGATGCTGGCATTGATGACGGTGCTGGTGGTCGGTCAGGTGATCCTGCGCAATTTCTTTGATCTTGGCCTGCCATGGGCGGATGAATTATCGCGCGTTTCCAATGTTGCGCTGGTGTTTTTCGTCGCCCCGGCCCTGCTGCTCCATAACCGCCATATCGCGATTGACCTGCTCTATAGCGCGCTTCGTCCGCGCGGCAAGTCAATCCTGCGCGCAGCCAATTACATCCTGATTACCGCCTTTTCCGGCGTGTTCCTGTTTGCGCTTTACAAGTTTCTTTTGCGCGCGGGCAAATTTTCAACGCCGTCGATGGGGTTGTCCAACCTTGTGGTTTATGCCCCGGCGGTGATTGCCGTCGTCTTGCTGGTGGCAATTGCGATCTATCGCCTTGTCACCGACAGCGAACCCGCCGCCCATCATGAAGAAGCCGACGACGAAGATAACGACGACAACGACGCTATCGATAACGCCGCCACGATTGCCGTATCCCGCGAGGAACCCCGCCCATGATGAGCGCGACCCTTCTTGTCCTGTTTCTGGTTCTGATGCTGATCCGGCTGCCGATTGCCATCTGCCTTGGCCTGTCTTCGGCCGTTGTCATGATCCTGTTTAACCTGCCGATGACGGTATTGGCGCAACGCACGGTCAATGCGCTGGATTCAACGCCGCTTCTGGCCGTGCCACTGTTCATTTTCGCAGCAAGTCTGCTCAGCACGTCCGGTGTCACCAACCATCTGTTTGAACTGGTCCGCATGATGGTCGGCTGGATCCGGGGCGGCACCGCACAGGTAAGCGTCCTGGTCAGCCTGATCTTTTCCGGTGTTTCCGGTGCGGCCCTTGCCGATATCGGCGCCCTTGGCTCGATCCAGATCAAGATGATGCGCAAACAGGGTTACAGTGCCGAATTTGCATCGGGCATCACCATGGCAGCCGCCACCATCGGCCCGATTTTCCCGCCCAGTATTCCGATCATCATCTTTGCCTCTGTTACCAATATATCGGCGGTTCAATTGCTGATTGCCGGGATCGTGCCAGCGGTTCTGATCACGGTTCTTCTGATGTTGCAGGTCGGCGTGATGGCCCGGATTTACAAACTGCCGCGTGACGAAGTCAAATTTGACTGGGCTGCGTTTGGCCGCAAATTCGTGATCTCCCTGCCTGCCCTTGCCGCCCCGGTTCTTTTGATCGGCGGTCTTATTTCGGGCTATTTCGGCCCGACCGAAGTCGCCGGGGTGCCGGTGGCCTATGCGCTGTTTATCGGCAAATTCATCTATCGCGAACTTGATTTCAAACGCATCGTCGGTGCAGCCCGCGATACCGTTGACGCCACCGGCAGCGTGCTGTTTATCGTTGCCACCGCCGCCCTGTTTGCCTGGGTTCTGACCATGGACCGGTTGCCGGTAACGGCCAGTGCGTTTCTGCTCGACCTGTCGGACAATCCGTTGATTTTGCTGTTCATTGTCAATGTATTATTGCTCGTCGTCGGCATGTTCCTGGAATCAATCGCCGCCATCCTGATCATTGCACCGATCATCACCCCGGCGCTTACGGCGGCCGGTGTTGATCCGCTGCAACTTGGCATCGTGTTTGTCCTGAACCTGATGATCGGGCTTCTGACACCGCCCGTCGGCATGAGCCTTTATATGGTCAGCATCATCGCAAAGATGCCGCTGCACCGGGTCATAAGCGGCGCACTGCCTTTCCTGATCCCGTTATTTTTGTCGCTTCTGGCGGTCACCTGCATACCGGCAATATCGACCTGGTTGCCCGGTCTTCTTGGATAAGTGAGGAATTATGAGCAAGTTTTTGGGCGAAATCCGCCAGCTCGGCTATGTCGTGCCCGATATCGAGGCCGCAATGGACTATTGGGCAACCACCATGGGCGTCGGCCCCTGGTACTATAACCCCAAGGTCCCGATCGAAGATTACCGTTACGACGGCAAACCTTATGACGTCCACAATTCCGTCGCCCTCGCCAATTCGGGCTTTGTTCAGGTCGAACTGATCCAGACGCGCAATGATGCACCGTCGATGTATCGCGATTTCCAAAAGGCGGGCCACACCGGGCTTCAGCATGTTGCCTACTGGACGCAGGACTTCGACAATGATCTGGCGCTTATGGAATCTCAGGGCTTCAAGGTCAAAATGAGCGGCACGGTCGGCGAAAATGGCCGCTTTGTCTATTTCGACAAGGAAGACCACCCCGGCACCGTGATCGAACTTTCCGAGGTCGTCGGCCCTAAAGGCCGCCTGTTCAAAACCATTTACGAGGCATCGGTCGGCTGGAACGGCGATGATCCCGTGCGTCCCTTCCCGTCGCTTTCGGAAATCTGAGCCATGGACCTGATCGAAGCCCGTTACCTGATCGAAACCCCGATGGACCCGGCCAAAATCGCCGCCATCATCGCGGGCGAACAAAGCAGCGGCACGTTCGTGCGCGTTGCCGGGGAAACCGACGAGCTGCGCGAACGCTGTGCGGCGCGTGTCCTGTCGGTGACCGAACTGCACGCCGCGACCGAACCCAGCCTGCAAAGTGCCTATTTGCAGGCCAAGGGCATCGGCGGCCCCTATCGCCGGGCCGAAGTCCGGGTCGGTTTCCCGACCGGCAATATCGGGCGGAACCTCGCGACACTGGCATCCACGGTTTCGGGTAATCTTTATGATCTGGGCGAAATCACCGGGTTGAAGTTGCTTGATGTCAAACTGCCCGCATCCTATCGCGATCTCTATGACCGTCCGGTTGCCGGAACCAGTGGAACCCGCTCGCGCATGAAGGTCGACGGTCGTCCGTTCTTTGGCACAATCATCAAGCCAAATGTCGGGCTTCGCACCAACGACATCGCCGATCTGGTCGAACAGCTTTGTGAGGCTGGTGTTGATTTCATCAAGGATGACGAGGTCTGTGCAAACCCGGCATCCGCCCCGCTTGCCGACCGTATTCCGGCCGTCATGGAACGGGTGCGCAAATATCGTGATCGCACCGGGCGCGATGTGATGATTGCCTTTAACATCACCGACGAAACCGATGCGATGCGCCGCCATGCCGACCTGATCGAAGACGAAGGCGGATCATGCGCCATGGTCAGCATGAACTGGGTCGGGCTTTCGGCCATGCAGACCCTTCGCGCATCAACGCCGCTTGTCCTGCACGGGCATCGCAACGGCTTTGGCGCATTGTCGCGCCATCCGCTGCTGGGCATGGCCTTCCCCGCCTATCAGACGCTCTATCGTCTGACCGGGGTGGACCATATGCATGTGCATGGCATGGGTGGCAAATTCTGCGATGACGACGCCGAAGTCACCGAAAGTGCCCGCCTTTGCGGGCAACCGCTTTGTGCCGGTGAAACCGACGATATCGTCCTTCCGGTCTTTTCATCCGGTCAATGGGCGGGCACCGTTCCGGCAACATTTGATGCTGTCGGATCGGCTGATTTCATGTTCCTTGCTGGCGGCGGCATCCTTGCCCATCCGTCGGGGCCGGCCGCAGGTGTACGCAGCCTGCAAGACGCATGGGAAGCCTGCGCATCGGGCCAAAGCCTTGACGCACAGGCCAAAACCAGCCCGGCCCTTGCCGACGCACTGGCCTTTTACGGCAACAAGGCCTGATCGCAATGGCCGATATCGTTTTCTGCGCAGATGATTTCACCGGGGCGTCCGATACGCTGGCAACCTTGGCGCGCGGCGGCAAATCCGCCCGCCTTTATCTAAGCCCGCCGTGCCTTTCGGACCACCCGGAAATCGAAGGCCTCGATGCGATTGGTGTTGCCACCTCGCTTCGTGCCGAAACGGTTGAAAACGGTATCAAACATATGGATGATCTTGTCGCCGGTCTGGGGACGGCAGGCGGCAAAATCCATCATTTCAAGGTCTGTTCGACCTTTGACAGCTCCCCGGAGACCGGCAATATCGCACAGGTGGCAGACCGTTTTGCCAGGGGTGTGAATGCCGGTTGGCAGGCGATTATCGGTGGGCAGCCATCGCTTGGCCGATATTGCCTGTTTGGCAATCTGTTTGCCGCCGCAGGTGATGGCAATATCCACCGCATCGACCGCCATCCGGTGATGCGCAATCATCCGGTAACCCCGATGAAAGAAGCCGACCTTCGCCGCCATCTTGGCGCGCAGGGCTGGCCCAATATTGGCCTGATCGATGTCACCATGATCCGGCGCGGCCTGCTTTTCCTGACCAGCGAAATCTGCAAACGGCTGGCGGCCGGCGAAACGCATACCCTGTTTGATGTCGGTGACCCTCATGATCTTGAAATCATCGGACTGGCATTTCGCGCGATTGCAAACGACACCAAAATCCTGTGTGTCGGAGCCAGCAGCGTCGCGCAGATTTTAACCGCGACCAACGGCAAAACTGCCATCGAACCAGCGCGCCTCAACGCCGCCCAGACCGGGCGCACAGGCCCTGTTTTCGCCTTTGCCGGAAGCCGGTCATCGCTGACCGCACAACAGGTTGCTGCCACCCGGTTATATGAAAAAATCGAAATCAACCCGGCCGATCTGATCGATGACACCCGCTTTGCCCACAAGGTCGAAACCTGCCGCGATATGCTTTTGGGCAATCGCCATGTCCTGGCAACCCTTGGCGATGATGCGACGCATGGCATTGGCGGCCATGAACTGGCACAGGCCAGCGCACGGTTCATTGCCACCGTTCTCGCACAAACGCCGGTTGGGTTTCTCGCAATCGCGGGCGGGGATACATCAAGCCTTGCCGTACTGGAACTACCAATCGACAGCCTGTCCTTCGTCACCGATTTCGACCACGGCGTACCGGTGATCCGGGCACACAGCAATGATCCGCAGCTTGACGGGCTCGAAATGATCCTCAAGGGCGGGCAAATGGGCCAGACCGATATTTTCGACCGGGTCGTTTCGCGGATGGAAAACCCGCAACCATCCTGACACCATTTGCCAGAACCGAAATTAATTCCGTTTCCGAAGCAATAACAGACTGCTAGGATAACGTATGATCCGGCAAGAGCAGATATGGGGCGCACTCGACAAGATCGCCGAAGATAACGGGCTGACCCCATCCGGGCTGGCCCGCTTGGCGCAGCTTGATCCCACCACATTCAACCGGTCCAAACGCACGACAAATCAGGGAAAGCCGCGCTGGCCCTCGACCGAAAGCATTTCAAAGGTCCTTTCGGTGGCCAATGTCACCTTTCAGGAATTCGCCCAGCTTGTCGATGGCAACGGGGCCGGTCGCGTGCCCGTCATCGGCTTTGCCCAGGCCGGGAATCGTGGCTTTTTTGATGATGCCGGTTATCCGGTTGGCGGCGCATGGGAAGACATCACCTTTCCCGCCTTGCATGATCCGACCGCCTACGGGCTTCGGGTTTCGGGGGATTCCATGGCGCCGGTATTTCGCGATGGCGATCTGATCGTCGTCTCCCCGGCATCAAACATCCGCCCGCAGGATCGCGTGGTCCTTAAAACCGTCGGGGGCGAGGTCATGGCAAAGGAACTGGTGCGGCGTGGTGCGATGGGGGTGGAACTGAAATCCCTCAACCCGGCCTATGATGACCGCTATGTCGAAGCCCGCGACATTGACTGGATCGCGCGCGTACTTTGGGTCAGTCAGTAAGAATTAAGAATAAGGGGCGCGACGGGTTCAGGGCCTGCCCCTTCTTAAAGATTGCCGCTATTTTACCCCGATCATTTCTTTCAGATGCTGGGCAACATGGGGGCCTGCGGCCAATATCGGCCCGCCATTGTCAAGCACATCGGGCAGGTCAAGGAAGTCATTGCACCAGCCACCTGCTTCACGGATCAGGACGATGCCCGCCATGCAATCCCACGGATTGATATGCGGTTCGTAATACCCGATCAACCGCCCGGCACTGACATAGGCCATCATCAATGCACATGATCCATTGCGGATGAACATGCCTTCCTCGTCCAGCAACTGGCCGATCACCGGAACAATCGAACTGCTTGGCAGGCGATGCGACATGCCGATCCCCATCACACCATCACTGACCAGCTTGGCGTTGCTTGCCTTGACCGGCTCACCATTAACACGCGCCCCATCGCCGATAACCGCGCTGAAAAGCTCGTCATTGCATGGGTGATAAATCAGGCCGATGACGGCTTCCTTGCCGATCATAAGGGCAACCGAAATGCACCATGTCGGCATCTGGTTGACGAAACACGCCGTGCCATCAATCGGGTCAATCACCCAAAGGCAGTCATTTTCACCCTTCTCGATGCCCATTTCCTCGCCAAGGAAACCATCCTCGGGAAAGGCATCGCCGATCCGGTCGCGGATGATCGCCTCGACGTTTTTGTCCGCAATACTGACCATATCAAGGGCGTTTGTTTTGGTTTCAATCGCAAGGTCGGCGGCGTCGCCCTCGTAATATTCCATGGCGCGTTTGCCCGCTTCACGGATCACGTCGCGCGCATGTTCCAACCGTGCCTCGATATCAATTCCCGAAAATGCTTTTTCCACTTTGTCCCTGCCTGAAACAGTTTTGTTGTTGATCTATTATTCTGCCGAAACCACGGCCATGCCGCGTTCGGAAAACCCGATGGCGACCTGTTCACCCGCGACAATCGGTGTATCGATCCGGTGATCGATCACAAACAGTTCGCCAATCGGGGTGGCCACGGAATACTGCATCTGACTACCAAGATAGGCTGCATGCGTAATGTGACCTTTTAGCGACGTTTCAATGACATGCGCATCGCCCGCAATCGCCGCCAACCCGGTCAGTTGCACCGCATCGGGCCGCACGGCAACACGGACCGGTCCCTTTGCCTGCCCGCGATGACGCAGGTTGCAGTGCGCGCCCCCGATATCGACACTGGCATGATTGCCATCGATATTGATGATCTCGCCATCGACCAGATTGGCATCACCAATAAAGTCGGCAATGAATTCTGATTGTGGCTGTTCATACAATTCGCGTGGCGTGCCCTGCTGCGCAATAACGGCCCGGTTCATCACGATGATCCGGTCTGACACGGCCAGGGCTTCTTCCTGATCATGGGTCACATAAACCGCGGTCAGGCCAAGTTTTTGCTGCAAATCGCGGATTTCGGTCCGCACATGACGGCGAAGCTTGGCATCAAGGTTTGATAAAGGCTCATCAAGCAACAGAACTTCAGGTTCCAGCACCAGCGCACGCGCTACCGCCACCCTTTGCTGCTGCCCACCCGAAAGCTCGGATGGCAAGCGCACGCCATATCCCGCCAAGCCTACAAGGTTAAGCCCCTCTTCGGCCTTTTCCTTGGCTTCGGCCTTGGCAACGCCGGTGACAATAAGGCCATAGGCAACGTTTTCGGCCACCGTCATATGTGGAAACAGCGCATAGGACTGAAACA
This sequence comes from uncultured Thalassospira sp., assembly GCA_946885765.1. The sequence goes on along the minus strand of CAMPHD010000043.1, from coordinate 1,918 downwards.
CCATACTGACATCACGATCCGTCGCCGGAAGCTGTGTAACGTCCTTCCCCCCGATCAGGATACTGCCGGTTGTCGCATGTTCAAGCCCGGCAATCATCCGAAGGGTCGTGGTTTTGCCACAGCCACTTGGCCCCAGAAGGGTCACAAGCTCGCCGGGATTGATGGTGAAAGATACATTGTCAATCGCGGTAACCGCCCCATGACCATAGGTCTTGGTGACATTGTCGAATACGACCGAACCCGCACGCGTTTTCAGTTTCATGAATGCTTCTCTCTCAGATTACGTGCCGCTGTCTTGTCCGGTGTTGCTTCAACCCGGTCCTCGCGGCGTAAACGCCGTTGCCCGATCAGACCGTTCACAACAAGGATCGCGGTCAGCATGACAAGGATCAGAACACTGCAATAGGCAATCGCAACGCCGTAACGCCCGTTTTCCACAAGCCCGATGATATAGGATGTCGCCATATTATGGTCGGCACTGACCAGGAAGATCACCGCACTAACCGACGTGATTGCCCGCACAAAGCTGTAAACCAGTGCAGCAACAATCGCCGGGCGTAACAGCGGCAGGATCACACGGCGGAACGTGGTAAAGCTGTTGGCCCCAAGGGTAAGCGACGCTTCATCAAGGCTTTTATCAAGCTGGCTCATGGCAGCAATCCCGCCGCGAACCCCAACCGGCATATTGCGGAAGATAAAGCAGATCACAAGGATCACACCCGTGCCGGTCAATTCGAACGGCGGCACGTTGAATGCCAGAATATAGCTGACACCAATCACCGTACCGGGAATGGCAAAGCTTAACATTGTGCCAAATTCAAACGCGCTTTTGCCCCGGAAGTTCTGGCGCACCAGCAAATAGGCCGTCGTCAGACCAACCGCCGCGGTCAGGGGGGCCGCAATCGCCGAAATGTTCAACGTGGTCCAGAAACTGTCCCATGCCGCCCCGGCCCAGACGATGCCATGCTCGCTCCAGCCGACACCAAACGCATCGCTGTAATTATCGAACGTCAGGCTGTTATCAAAGCCCCAGCGTTTGACGAAACTGCCATAGAAAATCATGCCATACAAAACGACGGTAAAGATCGCCCACGGAATGGCGGTGAAATAGCACGCCAATCGCATACCGGGATTAAGCCCGACATGCGCCCCGTTATCGGCCTTGCCCGACACCGTGGCATAGGATTTCTTGCCCAGCCAGAAACGCTGTGCTGCAAAGGCCGAAAGTGTGAAGAACAGCAGGATCATTGCCAGAACCGCGGCACGCCCGGCATCGTTTTGCGCGCCAACAATGGCAAAGAATATCTCGGTCGACAGCACTTCGTAATTGCCGCCCAGGACCATCGGGTTGCCGAAATCGGCCATGCTTTCGATGAAGGCCAGCAAAAAGGCATTGGCCAAACCGGGGCGCATCAGTGGCAGCGACACATTAACGAATGTCTGCCAACGCCCGGCCCGCAGGGTTTGCGATGCTTCTTCCATCGACGGGCTGACACCCTCGACCACACCGATCAGCACCAGAAAAGAAATCGGGGTGAAGGACAGGGTCTGTGCCAGCCAGATTCCAGGGAGGCCATAAAGCCAGCGCCCTGCCTCCACCCCGAGCAGATCAGCAAAGAACTGCGTAACAGCCCCCGATCTGCCAAAAAGAAGGATCAATGCCAAGCCAATCACGAATGGCGGGGTGATGATCGGCAGTACCGTCAAAACCCGAAGCGGCTTCTTGAACCGGAACCCGGTCCGCGTCACCACAAGCGCAAATGAAAGCCCCAGCAAAGTGGTCGAAACAGCGGTCAGAACCGCCAGAAACGCCGTATTCCACGCAACCCCGCAAACACCCCCGGCAAGGCAGCCCAGCCCCCAGATGTTGTCGTCAAAGAAATTGCGGATAAACGCGACACCCGACAGGTTGCCGTCA
>CAMPHD010000042.1 GCA_946885765.1 uncultured Thalassospira sp. | reverse complement strand
GATCATCATTCTGCTTGGCGTGCCATTTTCCTCGATGCTGGCGACCTATTTCTTTAATGACCGGCTGGGCTGGAAACGGCTTTCGGGCATGACGCTGGCCTTTGCCGGGGTGATGATCATGTTCTGGGACCCGACCATGACCGACCTGCAATTGCCCCTGTTGCTGGTGGTGTTTGCCGCCTTCATGTGGGCGGTTGCCAATGTCATGATCAAGAAACTCGGCAATATCGATACCTTCCAGCTTAATGGCTGGATGGCGCTGATGGCCGCCCCGCAATTGCTGATCCTCTCGCTGTTGCTCGAACCCGCCGCCGTTGATGCCGTATTCAATGCAAGCTGGGTCGCATGGGCCAACACGACTTTCACCGTCGTGATGTCGTCCATCGTTGCCTATGGCTTCTGGTATCATCTTCTGAAAACGCAGGATGTGAATGTGGTGGTGCCGTGGTCGTTGCTGGCCCCGGTGATCAGTGTCGCCGGGTCGTTCCTTGTGTTTGACGAAACCGTCAGCACGCTTAAGATCATCGGCGGCATGACGGTTCTGGCCGGTGTTGCCGTGATCATGCTGCGCAAACCGCCGCAGCAACAGGAACAGGGAATGGACTAGACCGCAATGCCCGCCGGAAACGACGCCCTCAAGAACCGCATCATCACCCATCCCTCGCCCAATTGCGGCGACCGGCCCGGTGATGCTGCGGGGGACCGCAAGGTCGATATCCTCGTCCTGCATTATACCGGCATGCAAAGCGGTAAGGCCGCGCTGGATCGTCTGTGCGATCCCGTCGCCTCGGTCTCCAGCCACTATCTGGTCGAGGAAGACGGCACCATTTTCCAACTGGTCGACGAGGATAAACGCGCCTGGCATGCCGGGCGCGGCCAGTGGCAGGAATGCGACGATGTGAACTCGAACTCCATCGGCATCGAAATCGTCAATCCCGGCCATGAATTTGGTTATCGCGCCTTTCCCGATATCCAGATCGATGCCGTCATCGCGCTGTGCCGCGATATCCTGACCCGTCACGATATCCGCCCGGATCGCATCATCGCCCATTCCGACATGGCCCCGGACCGCAAGGAAGACCCCGGCGAACTTTTCCCGTGGGATCGACTTGCCGCCAACGGCATCGGATTATGGGCAACGGTGGATAACGCGAAGGGCGATGAAGCCTGCACCGAAACCGAATTTGACGCGCTGCTGGATCGTCTGGGATATGGCCCCAATGATCCACTTAAACGCCGCATCGCCTTTCAGCGTCACTGGCGACAGGCTGATATTTCGGGGAAGCTGGACGGTGAATGCACCGCAATCTTGCGCGCATTGCTGGTTAAAGCCGGACGTTACTGAACGATCAGCCCGCCCGGATTGGCAATCGGAATATCCGATAGCCCGACATAGCGCTCAAACCCGACCCGGCCAAAGCCAAGATGCCGGTGATAGATATCATCAACCACCCCAGTCAGAAGCCCGCGCGCCATTTCCCGGTCAAAATCATGCAGGACCGGGGAAAGATCGGGCCGCAGGCTAAGATAACGCTTGGCAATGTCGACCGCCGGACGCAGGACCTTGAACTCCATCAGGTTTTTCTGATCCCCACCGGCAAAACGCAGGCAGGCCAGATCGGTAAACAGCACATCGACATAGTGCCGTTTCAGCATCTCGTAACCCTTGGCATATTCGGCGACTTCCACCGGATGCATGGTGTCATTGGCAAGGATTTCGTCGGGATAGGGCTGCCCGATCACCTTAAGCCAGTTGGTGTTATCAAGGCTGTCTGGCCCCTGATAGGTCGCAAGACTGAAACTTGATCGCACAACCGCCACCGTCACCTGGCTGACAAGGGACTCGGCGGATATGACAAGCCCGGTTTCATCGGCCTTGAACAGATCATCAAGCAGCAAACCATCCACCGCCCCATACCGCAGCGAGAAACGGCACCGTGCGAGCGGCATTTCGACAAAACTGACGGAATGCCCGGCATTTTCAAGGAATTCGGTGGCCATATCCACCGCAAGCCCGCGCGCAACACCCTGATCGTCATAGGCATAAGGCGGCCAGTCGTCATAGCACAGGCGCAGATCTTTGGCCTGCGCCCGCAAGGGCACAGCACAAAAGATCATCAATGCGCTTAAAATCCAAAGCGCCGCACGCATGGCCAATCCTTCACATGAAAACCGGGCATCATCAATATGAGCCGGAAACAGGACATACCCCCTTACGAGGGATATGGCAAACCCGCAGTTTTCCGGGCTTCCATGCATTTTTGGCATGGTTAGAATGACGATCGTATAAGTCCCTGTATAAGCTGCTTTTTCTTGACGACGCGACCAATGTCACCTACATCACGCCCACCAGATGGCCGGATGGCCGCCCCTGTTCTTCGGAACGGGGGAGGAAAGTCCGGGCTCCATGGAAATACGGTGCCAGTTAACGGCTGGCGGGGGCGACCCTAGGGAAAGTGCCACAGAAAGCAAACCACCTGATCGCGCAAGCCATCAGGAAAGGGTGAAAGGGTGCGGTAAGAGCGCACCGGTCCTTCAGCAATGCGGGACGCATGGTAAACCCCACCGGGAGCAAAACCTAATAGGAATGGTCGGCCGGATGCTTTTGCATTGTCGGCAGGCGGGTTTCCGCGCCACCATTCGGGTTGGTTGCAGGAGGCGTCCGGCGACGGGCGTCCCAGATGAATGGCCATCCAGTGCGGTTCGCCGCATGGACAGAACCCGGCTTACAGGCCATCTGGTTATTTCTTTTCGGATGCCGATAACAGATCGGCGGGGACCTGCCCCGCCGTCAAATGCGTAATCGCGCGATCCGCCTTATCCGCGTTCCGCGATGGATTGCGCGAAATAATTATCGGCATCTTCCTGGGTGCCGACGTCAAAACTCGCTGCCGTCTGATCCTTGATGATCTTGCCAAGGGTCGGCATCACCTTGCGGTCCACCTGGCTCTCGATGCTCCAAAGCCTGGAGCGCATCAGCGATTTCGCACAATGCAGGAACGCTTCCTTGACCCGGATTTTGATCACCGTGATCGGCGGGCGCGGCGTATCGGCAAAATGCGCCAGCAATTCCGGGTCATTATGGATTTCCGCCGTGCCATTCACACGCAGCGTATCGTTGAAGCCGGGCACGAAAAACAGCATCCCGACATTTGGATTTTCAATGATGTTCGATAACGTATCGACACGGTTATTACCCGGACGATCCGGCATCAGAAGCGTGTTGTCATCAAGCACCTTGATAAAGCCCGGCCCGTCGCCGCGCGGGCTGACATCGCCATTGCCCTTGGCATCGGCTGATGAAATCACCGCAAAGGGTGCCAGTTCGATGAAATGCCGACAATGCGGGTCAAGCTTCGGCAGCGCCTTTGAAACCGCCAGTTCCATTGGCATTCCATAAATCTCGCGCAGCTTTTCCGGGGTATCGATTTTCGTCATGGGGCATACCTTTTGCGGGAATCAGATGGGGAAACTGCGTCACCGTGAAACGCAAGTCAATCGCATTTCCCCCCGATCACCTGATCTGTCGTGCAAACCTTGGCAAACTCGCCATTCAGGCTCGCCAGCGCCACATCATGCACAAGATCGGCATCAAAAACCCGCCCGTCGGGCAATTTCCGTTCAAACGCAAAGCAGGCATCGCTGACAATCGTCACCTCAAAGCCAAGGTTCGCCGCCATCCGCGTCGTGGTATTCACGCAATGATCGGTCGATATCCCGCACAGAACGACCTTTGAAATCCCGCGTGCGCGCAAATCGGCCTCAAGAGCCGTCTCGATAAAGGCCGAATTGACCTGCTTGCCATAAACCGCCTCGCCATCCATTGGCGTCGCAAACTCAATGAATTGATGCCCCGGATGATCGGGATAAAGCCGCGATGTCGGCGTGGTTGAGTCGTGATGCACGTGAATGACCGGTGCGCCCTCTACCCGCCAATGCGCCAGAAGCATCGCGCCATTGGCCTCGGCCTCCGGGTTGTTGCGCTGCCCCCAATAATCAAGGTCGGCAAAGCCCTGCTGCCAGTCGATCATGATCAGGGCGGTGTTTTCGATCTCGGTCATTCTCAATCTCTCCGGCGTGTTTGAATGTTGTGCCTAGATTATCCGATCATCAAATGGCATAAATGACAACAACCCCTCATTTCAGGACAAACCCCTTGATGCCCCGGCGACCCAATCCGACCCGCCTCATCGTTTTCATCCTCACCCCGCAAACCGTGATGCTCGATGTCACAGGCCCCTTACAGGCCTTTCACGAGGCCCGCGACCCGGCAGATGGCACACACGGCACCCCGCTTTATCGCACCATATTGGCCTCAAGCCACGGCGGCCCGGTCATGACCGATACCGGTATCGCCCTTGATACCGTCGCCCTTGCCGATCTTGATCCGGGTGAAATCCACACCCTGATCGCCGCCGGCTCCGATGAAATGCTTGATGCGCTGGGCGATGCCAATCTGATCGGCTGGCTTGAAAAATACCGGGGTAAAATCACCCGCATCGGCTCGGTCTGTATCGGGGCGTTTTTTCTCGGTGCCGCCGGGATGCTTGATGATCGCGCCTGTGTCACCCACTGGCGCTGGTGCGACCGTCTGCAAACCATGTTCCCGCAAAGCCGCGTCGCCCCCGATCCGATCTTTGTCCGCGATGGCCCCGTCTGGACATCGGCCGGGGTAACAACCGGGATTGATATGGCGGTCGCGATGATCGAACAGGATCTTGGCCGGAACGCGGCCTTGGCCGTTGCGCGCAGCCTGATCGTGTTTATCCGTCGCCCCGGCGGCCAGTCACAATTCAGCCTGCCGCTTGAACATCAGGCCAATGACAGCACCGGGCGCTTTGATGATCTGCATGGCTGGATCGCGCAAAACCTTCAAATCCGCCTTTCGGTCGAAGACCTCGCCGAACAAACGGGCATGAGCCCGCGCAACTTTTCGCGCACCTACAAAACCGCCACCGGCCTAAGCCCGGCGCGCGCAGTCGAACTGATGCGCCTCGAAGCCGCCAGAACCGCCCTTGAACAAACCGAAAAACGCATAAGCCAGATCGCAATCACCTGTGGCTTTGGCGATGACGAACGCATGCGCCGCTGCTTCGTCAAACATCTGGGTGTGGCGCCCAGCGACTACCGCGAACGGTTTAAAGCCACCACCTAAAGCCACCCCTTCCGCTTGAAATACCAAAGCGGAAGAACGGCCGACAGCACCATCAACCCAATCGCCAGCGGATAACCAAACTGCCAGTCGAGTTCCGGCATGACGTCAAAGTTCATGCCATAAATGCTGGCGATCAGGGTCGGCGGCAGAAATGCTGCGGCGGCGACCGAGAAAATCTTGATGATATTGTTCTGTTCCAGATTGATCATGCCCAGCGTCGCATCAAGCAGGAACGTCACCTTGTTCGCGATGAAATTGGCATGTTCGGTGATCGACACGATATCGCGCGAAATAGTTTTAAGCCGCGTCTTGGCATCCTTTTTAAGCCGCGTCTGCGTCGACAGAAACAGCCCCAGCCGATGCAGGTTCAGCAAACTGTCCTTGGCCTTGCCCGAAAGGTTCCCGGCCCGCCCGATGCGGCGCAGAACCGCCCGGTGATCCTGATCATGGGCCGGGTCATCGGGATTGGCAAAAACGATGTTCGATAACCCTTCAAGGTCGGCTGCCGCCTGTTCCATGATATCGGCCAGCCGGTCGACAATCTGTTCCAGCAACCCGAACAGAACCGCCTCGGCACTGGACGCCAGCGACGGGCTGCGATTGACCCGCCGGATAAAGGTCTTGAACGGCACCGGGTCGGCATAACGCAGCGTGATCAGGGTTTTCTTGACCAGGATAAAGGTGATCGCGGTCGTTTCCGGCTCGTCACTATTGGCCTTGTTAAGCACCGATACCGTCATGAAAAGCGCGCCATCCTCGTCATAGAGCCGCGATGAAAGCTCGATTTCCTGCATTTCCTCGCGGGTCGGGACTTCGATATCGAACCGCTTTTCGATCTCGTGGATTTCATCATCGGATGGATTCAAAAGGTCGATCCAGACCGGTGTGCGTTCCGCCTTTGGCGGCTTTACACTTTCCGCAGCACTGATTTCGCCCTCACCGGCACCGCCACTACTGACCAATGCAGCATCGTCCGCCGGTGCCGCCGTATCGTCCGACGGGGTCCGGGCCGGGGCAAAAAACTCGTTGCTGTCCATGGTCACTCTCCATCCGCGCCAGATTACCGGACATTGCCGGGTACCGGTCTATTTGGGGCTTGTGCGTTTCCTGTCATATGCCCGGCGGGCATGTTTTGTCACGCGCCAAGCCATGACAAATCGGTTAAACGCCACCGGGGCACGGCATCCCCGCTACTGAAACGGCAAAACCGTCTGAAAGGCAAACGGGTCAAGATCCGCCGCCTCGCCGCGCTTTTCATCAAACTGCGCCTTGGCATAGTCAAGGAATTCATCCTTGCTGATCATTTTGTCAGAATTGGCATCAACACTGCCAAACAGCAATTCCAGCCGGCGGCTTTCGGTCCGCAACCGCTGCCGGTTGGCCTCAGACGACCCCGGCAATGCCTCGACCGCGGCAAATTCACGCGCCACCAGAACACTGTCGCCATTGATATCACGCCGCCGGAACATCCAGCTCGCATAGGCCGCCGCCTCGTCGGCACTGATGCGCGCATCGTGATCCATGTCGATCGGGTGATATTGCTGCCGATACATTGTCACCTGTTCGGGGATGCCGGTTGCCGCAGCGCTCGCCGCATTCTGCTTTGCCAGCGCCTTGGCAATCGCATCTTCAAGCCCCGGGATGGCCGCCGCACCCGTACCGTTGATGCCGGTACCCGTCGGCATACCCTCACCATCCTCAAGCCCGCCCAGTCCGTTAAGCGCGCCAAGCCCGCCAAGCCCGAACTGCCCCATCAATTGCGGGTTATTCTGCAATTGCTGCATGATCAAGGGCAATAACTGGCGCATTTCCGGCGACGTGACCTCGGGCGAAATCGTCGCACTGCCCTTATCCATCTGAAGGCTTTGGGCATATCCCGGCACCCGAACGCCAAAAACCGCCACAACGGCACAAGTCATTAACAATATGGCAGCTTTTTTCCGCAACACTCGTTCCCTTCGCCTGTCCTGACGCCGCCCCGCATCAGGATCACCATCATAGCATATCAGCACGGATCGGATCGCGGGCAACATTGCCCCATCAAAACCGATTAACGATCAAATGCCAATCCCCGAAGCCGGGATCAAAACCCAAACCGGATCATCGCCATGTTGCGTGAAATGCCTCTCCGTCATCCCGTCACATCCCATGCAGGACAAAAATGGTCTGCAAATGGATTTGCATGGGCGGGCATGGGGACACGCGTGGGTTTTGATGGGCGAGAGCCGAAAATCACCCGGAAAACGGTTACTTTTGGCCCATTTGCACCCAATTCCGATATGCCCCAAAGCCGCAGGAAACCACATTATTACCCTATTTGATCCCATCAATTCCCATTGACCCCCATCAAAACCCATGGTACCCCATAAGTAGACACATTTACGGTGTCATGCGGGGCATATCCATTTCGACGCGGAAACTGATCACTCTCTGGCGGTTCGAAATGGGTTTTTGATCAGGGGAATGGCGAAGTGCTGTTCACAGGAACGCACATTCACAAGCTGGACCGAAAAGGGCGCGTCTCCGTGCCCAAGCGGTTCCGTGCGACCCTTGATCGTGAAACCTTCGCTGGCATCTATCTGTACCAATCCCACAAGGAAGCCGCCCTTGAAGGCTGTGGCGAAAGCCACATGGACCGCATTGCCGCGTCGATTGACGATCTGGCGATGTTCTCGGACGAGGCCGACGACCTTGCCGATACCATTCTTGGCGCGTCGCACATGCTGCCGTTTGACGGCGAAGGCCGTATCATCCTGCCCCCGGAACTGATCGAATTCGCCCGCATCGAAGATCAGGTCGCCTTTGTTGGCCGTGGCCGCACCTTCCGCATCTGGAACCCGGAAATCTTCAAACCGCTGCAGAACGCCAGCCGCACCCGCACCTTCAATCGCGGATCGACCCTCAAACTGAAACCGGCATCCGATTTCGCGCCGGGCAGCCGCCCCGCTGCCCCCGGCGATGAAACAACCGCCGAAGCCGCCCCCGATGACGAGGGGGACGCATCATGAGCACCCATGACCTAAGCTTCGCCACAGGCGATGGCCCGCACAAACCGGTGCTGTTGCGCGAAGTTCTCGATGCCCTGTCCCCCGGGACGGGCGAGATCATGGTGGACGGAACTTTTGGCGCGGGTGGATATTCCCGCGCCATTCTCGATCATGCGGACTGCGAACTTTACGCCATTGACCGCGACCCGACCGCCGTTGCCACCGGCAAGGCCATGGAAGCCGATTATGCCAATCGCTTCCACATGGTCGAAGGCTGCTTTGGCGATATGGGCACGCTTCTGCCCGCCGCTGGCGTGGATCAGGTTGACGGCATCGTCCTTGATATCGGCGTTTCATCGATGCAGCTTGATCAGGCGGATCGCGGATTTTCCTTCCGCACCGACGGGCCGCTTGACATGCGCATGTCGATGTCCGGCCCGACCGCGGCCGATTTCGTCAATACCGCCGACGAGGAAGACATCGCCAATGTCATCTACCGTTATGGCGAGGAACGCGCATCGCGCAAGGTCGCGCACAAGATCGTTGAAATGCGCGCCGAGGCGCCCTTTGAAACCACCCTGCAACTGGCCCGCGCGGTCCGGTCTGTCGTTCGCAAATCCAAGGACGGCATAGATCCCGCCACCCGCACCTTCCAGGGGCTTCGCATTTACGTCAATGACGAGCTCGGCGAACTTGAACGCGCCATGCAGGCGGCTGAAAACCTTTTGAAACCCGGTGGCCGTCTGGTGGTCGTGACCTTCCATTCGCTCGAAGACCGCAGTGTCAAAACCTTCATGAAGGAACGGTCCGGCGATCCGGCGAAAATGTCGCGCCGCCTTCCGGGCGAACCAAAGGTCGCAACCCCGACCTTCACCACCCTGACCCGCAAGGCCGTGACCGCGCAAAAAGACGAACTGCGCGCCAATCCGCGTGCGCGGTCGGCCAAACTGCGCGCGGTCGCCCGTAACGAACAGCCCGCAACAGTCGGGGGGCGCAAATGACACGTGCCATGACCTTTATCGGGCTGTTTCTGACCATCGTTATCGGGGCTGGTACCTATTGGGTGTCGCACGAAGTCGAACGCCTTGAAAAACGTTATTCCGCCATCCAGTCGGACATCCTGACCGAACAGGAAACCATCCATGTTCTTGATGCGGAATGGAGCTACCTGAACAGTCCGCAGCGGGTGGAAACCCTCGCCAGGACTTACCTTAAACTTGATCAGATCACCCCGCTTCAGATGGCAAGCATCAATGACCTGCCTGAAAATGCCGATCTGCATCAGTATCGCCTTGATAAATTCGGCGAGGCCGTGGCCTTCCTGCCGGTCCCGCGCGCGCGCCCTGATGAACTGGCCCCCGACGAAGCCGCCGAAGCCATGATCATCAATTCCCCGTCGCTTGCCAGCATCCAGCAGGAGGGCGGAGAATGAGCTTCTATCGTTTCTCATACTGGCTGCGCGGCGACCGCCCGGAACTGAGCCCCGATCAACGTGAACGCCACGCGATTGAAACCGCGCGCAACCGCATCTTCATTACCGGCGCGATGTTTGCCGTTGGTTTTGTCTGGATTACCGCCGGTCTGGTCGATGCCACCGTTCTGCGCCAGGGCAACGAACCCGAAATGGCATCGGGATCGGACACGCGCGAACTTAAAACCGAACGTGCAGATATCGTTGATCGCAACGGCATGCTGATCGCGACGGACCTTCCGACCAATTCGCTTTATGCCGATGCGCGCGTGATCAAGGACCCGGTTGGATCGGCGGATCAATTGCTGACCGTGCTGCCCGATCTGGATCGCGATACCCTGATCCGTCATCTAAGCTCGCAAAAGGCTTTCGTCTGGATCCGCCGCAACCTGACGCCCGAACAGCAATATGCCGTCAACTCGCTTGGCGTGCCGGGGCTGAATTTCCAGCGCGAAGAACGCCGCGTCTATCCGCATGGCCGTCTGTTTGCCCATGTGCTGGGCTTCACCGATATCGACAATAACGGCATCGCCGGTGCCGAACGCCAGTTTGATAACGAACTGCGCATCAATAACGGTCCGCTGCAACTCTCGCTTGATACCCGTATTCAATACGCGCTTGAGGAAGAAGTCGAAAGCGCGATGAAAACCTATGACGCGGTCGGTGCGACCGGCATGGTCATGGATATCTATACCGGCGAAGTGCTCGGCATGATGTCGCTGCCCGATTTTGATCCGCACCGCCCCGGTCAGGCCCCGGCTGATGCGCGCTTTAACCGCGCGACGCTGGGCGTTTATGAAATGGGCTCGGTGTTCAAACTGTTTAACACCGCGATTGCGCTTGAAACCGGCACCGTCAATCTGCAAAGCATGTATGACGCCTCCCAGCCGATCCGCGTCGGGCGCTTCGCCATCAGCGACTATCGCGGCGAAAACCGCTGGCTGTCGGTGGCCGAAATCATCAAATATTCGTCCAACATCGGCTCGGCCCGTATCGCCCTTGATTTCGGGACCGAGACCCAGCGCGCATATCTCAAGAAATTCGGCATTCTCGACACACCACAGATCGAGCTGCCCGAAGTCGGCTCTCCGCTTGTGCCCAATCCGTGGCGCGAAGTGAACACCATGACCATCTCGTTTGGCCATGGTCTTGCCGTGACACCGCTTCAGGTCGTCAGCGGCATCTCCGCCCTTGCAAATGGCGGCATTTTGCGCCCGGCAACCATCCTCAAACAGGATGGCGCACCGGCGGGTGAACGTATTATCTCCCGGCAAACCTCGGACAAGATGCGGCGCCTGATGCGCCTTGTCGTGACCGATGGGTCGGGCAAAAAGGCTGAAGTTCCGGGTTACTTCCTTGGGGGTAAAACCGGGACGTCGGAAAAACTCGTGAACGGGCGCTATGTCAAGAACGCCCGCATGTCGACCTTTGTCGCCGCCTTCCCGATGCAGGACCCGAAATATGTGGTTCTGGTGACGCTGGACGAGCCCAAAGGCACCAAAGAAACCTATGGATTTGCCACAGCCGGTTGGGTGTCCGCCCCGGCAGTAGGCAAGGTTGTGACACGTATTGCTCCCCTTCTGGGCATTGAACCGGCGAATGCGAAGGCGCCGGAGATTGAGCAAGCGCTGCAGATCGACCTTCGCAAGGGGGAGCGCAAACTTGCGTCTTTCTGAACTCATGGCAGGTGATCAAGCGGCACTTAAACATGCCGACGGACAGGACCCGAACATTACGGGCCTGACAGCAGACTCACGCACCGTGAAGGATGGCTATCTGTTTGCCGCCCTGTCTGGTGCCAAAACCGACGGATCGAAATACATCAATGATGCGATCCGGCTGGGTGCCGCGGCCATCCTTGCAAAGGACGGCACGCCAAAACCCGCCGCCGCAACCGTTCCACTGATCCCGGTGGAAAACCCGCGTCAGCGTTATGCACAACTGGCCGCGCGCTTCTATGGCAAACAACCGGCCAATATCGCGGCGATTACCGGCACCAACGGTAAAACCTCCACCGCTGTTTTCACCGAACAGCTCTGGACCATCATGGGCAATATGTCGGGCTCCATCGGAACCCTTGGCATCCGTGCCGCCGGGGCGAAAATCCCCGGCTCGCTGACCACCCCCGATCCGGTCGCACTTCATCAAAGCCTCAATGAAATGGCTGAAATCGGCGTCACCCATGTTGCGATGGAAGCCTCCTCGCACGGGCTTGACCAGCATCGCCTTGACGGGGTCAAGGTCACGGTTGCGGCGTTTACCAACCTGACCCGTGATCATCTTGATTATCACGGCAATTTCGAAAAATACTTCGCCGCCAAGGCCCGCCTGTTTGCCGATCTTCTGGCCGAAAACGGCACGGCGGTTTTGAATGCCGATGTCCCGCAATTCAAAATCCTGCGCTCGATGTGCGAGGGACGCGGCATTTCGGTGATGTCCTATGGCGTTGCTGCCGATGATATCAAACTGCTCGAAGCAAAGCCCGATGCCACCGGCACCAAACTTAAACTCGCCATCGACCGCGGCGAATATGGTGTACATCTGCCGCTTATGGGCTCGTTCCAGGTGATGAATGCCCTGGCTGCCCTTGGCAGCGTCATTGCATCGGGTGCCGATATCGATGATGCGGTTGCCGCCCTTGAAAAGCTCGAAGGTGTCCGGGGCCGCATGGAACTGGTTGGCAAAACCAGCTTCGGCGCGCCGGTCTTTGTCGATTACGCCCATACCCCCGATGCGCTTGAAACCGTGATCAAGGCCGTCCGCCCGCATGCCAAGGGCCGCATCATCTGCGTCTTTGGTGCCGGTGGCGACCGTGACACCGGCAAACGCCCGGAAATGGGCCGCGTGGTCAAGGAAAACGCCGATATCGCCATCATCACCGATGACAATCCGCGCAGCGAGGACCCCGCCAAAATCCGTGCCGCGATCAAGGCCGCCTGCGAGGGTGCCGTTGAAATCGGCGACCGGGCCGAGGCGATCAAACGCGGCATTGGTATCTTGCAACGCAACGATATTCTTATTATTGCCGGAAAAGGCCATGAAAGAGGCCAGATTATCGGCGATACGGTTCTTCCCTTTGATGATGCCGCGGTTGCGCGCAACATCCTTCTGGGCGGTAACTGATTGATTTTAAAACCAGCCACGACGCCAAAGATCGTGCTGGATGCGGATACGAAAGAAACCCAAAAATGACCAAGGCTGTTTTATGGACGGCAAAAGACGCCGAAAAAGCCACCGGGGGCAAGGCAACCGGCAACTGGCAGGCGTCCGGCGTATCAATTGACAGCCGCAAGGCCGCCAAGGGCGATCTGTTTATCGCGCTTTCCGGTCCCAATTTCGACGGCCACAAATTCGCCCAGACCGCCCTTGATAACGGCTGTGCCGCCGCGATGGTGTCGGACACCAAAACTCTTGGCAATGGCGCACCGGCCTTGGTCGTCGATGATACGCTTGATGCCATGGTCCGTCTTGGCCTTGCCGGTCGTGAACGCAGCACCGCCAAAATCATTGCGATCACCGGCTCTGTCGGCAAAACCGGCACCAAGGAAGCCCTTAAATACGTTCTGAACGAACAGGGCCAGACCCACGCCAGCCCGGCCAGCTTCAATAACCATTGGGGCGTCCCCATGAGCCTCGCCACCCTGCCGGTCGCGGCGGAATATGGCGTGTTTGAAATCGGCATGAACCATCCCGGCGAAATCAGCCCGCTGGTCAAGATGGTCCGGCCCAAAGTCGCCCTGATCACAACCGTGGTTGGCGCACATACCGAATATTTCAAGGATGAGGCCGAAATCGCCAAGGCGAAATCCGAGATTTTCGACGGCCTTGATACCGATGGCACCGTGATCCTGAACCGCGACAACATGCATTATTTTGCACTCGCGCGTCGGGCCAGGGAACTCGGCATTAAAAACATCAAATGCTTTGGCACGGATGCCATGGCCGATTACCGCCTGTTCGAGGCCAACATTGTCACCAATGGTTCTGCCGTGCGTGCGCGTATCGGTGGCCGCGATATCGAATATTTCATCGGCTGCCCCGGCGAACACTGGGTCATGAACTCGCTCGCCGTTCTCGCCTGTGTCGATGCAATCGGCGGCGATGTGCTGCGCGCCGCACAGGATCTGGCCGATTTCACCCCGCCTGCGGGCCGCGGTGAAACCCATATTCTGCCGCTGCCCAATGGGGCTGACGGCACCTATACCCTGATTGACGATGCCTATAACGCCAACCCGACCTCGATGATGGCGGGGCTTAGTGTGCTTTCGCAAAGCAAACCCCAAGGATCGGGGCGCAAGATCGCCGTTCTGGGCGATATGCGCGAACTGGGCGATAATGCGCAAAAAATGCATGCAGACCTGCATCAGCCACTGGTTGCCCTTGACATTGAACGTGTATATACGGTCGGCCCGCTGATGGCCGCCCTAAAGGAAACCCTGCCTGCCGAACTCCATGCTGGCCATTTTGACGCCGCCGAAGACGCAATCGCGCCGATAAAGGCCGATTTGCAGGCGGGCGACGTGGTTTTGGTCAAAGGATCGCTTGGCATTTACGTTTCGAAAATTGTCTCGGCCTTAAAATCACCGGATGGCGCGTCTGGCGCTGCATCCAAAAGTTAAGACGCAGAAGGAACCCCCGGGGCGATGCTCTATAATCTGCTTTATCCGCTGGCCGACCAGTTTCCGATTTTCAACCTGTTCCGATACATCACGTTTCGGACCGGCGGCGCGATTATCACATCGCTTGTTCTGGCCTTTGTACTCGGCCCGTCCCTGATCAACTGGCTGCGCTCCAAACAAAGCGAAGGCCAGCCGCTCCGCGATGACGGCCCCCAAAGCCACCATC
>CAMPHD010000041.1 GCA_946885765.1 uncultured Thalassospira sp. | reverse complement strand
AACAAACTTGCCTTCCTGAATGTCGGCAAGAACTTCTTTCATGCGTTCTTTGACAGATGCATCGATCACGCGCGGGCCGGTGACATAGTCGCCGTATTCTGCGGTGTTCGAGATCGAATAACGCATGTTGGCCATGCCGCCTTCATACATCAGGTCGACGATCAGTTTCACTTCGTGCAGGCATTCGAAATATGCCATTTCCGATGCGTAACCAGCCTCGGTCAGGGTTTCAAAGCCGTATTTGATCAGCTGGGTCAGGCCGCCACAAAGAACAGCCTGTTCGCCGAACAGATCGGTTTCGCATTCTTCGCGGAAGCTGGTTTCGATCACGCCCGAACGGCCGCCACCGATTGCCGAAGCATAGGACAGAGCCAGTTCAAGCGCATTGCCCGAAGCGTTCTGTTCGATGGCAACAAGGCAAGGCACACCACCGCCACGTTTGTATTCGGAACGAACCGTGTGGCCCGGGCCTTTCGGTGCAATCATCATGACGTCAAGATCGGCACGGGGCTCGATCAGGCCGAAATGAACGTTAAGACCGTGTGCGAACAGAAGGGCGGCACCGTCTTTCAGGTTGTCGCGCAGTTCGTTTGCATAGATCGCAGCCTGGTGTTCATCCGGGGTCAGGATCATGACAACGTCTGCCCAAGCAGCGGCTTCGGCCGGGGTCATGGTTTTCAGACCGGCATTTTCGGCCTTCTTGCGCGATGAAGAACCTTCACGAAGGCCTACAACAACGTCTTTAACACCGGAATCATGAAGGTTCAGTGCATGGGCATGGCCCTGCGAACCGTAACCGATGATGGCAACTTTTTTGGTCTTGATCAGATTAACATCTGCATCGCGGTCGTAATAAACACGCATCTTTCGATACCTCTGGACGTTGGACCACGCGATTTTTCTTTGCGTGGCGGATGGATCAAACTGTTAAAAGCGGGAATGCCAAGGCACCCCCGGCGAACTCACATCGTCAGCGTGCCGCGCGAAATTGCTGCGACACCCGTGCGCGAAGTTTCCGAAAGCCCCAACGGCTCCATCAATTTGATGAAGGCGTCGATTTTTTCCGGGCTTCCGATGATTTCGAAGACGAAGGAACTGTTGGTCGCATCGACTGCGCGTGCCTTGAAGATATCGGCAATACGCAGGGATTCGACGCGCTTTTCACCCGATGCAATCACCTTGACCAGGGCCAGTTCACGTTCAACGCACGGTCCGGCAAGGGTCAGATCACTGACCTTGTGAACCGGGACGAGGCGCGAAAGCTGTGCCTTGATCTGTTCGATCACCATGGGCGTACCCGAGGTGACAACAGTGATGCGTGACTGGTGGGAACTGGCGTCAACCTCGGCCACGGTCAGGCTTTCGATGTTGTAGCCACGGCCCGAAAACAGGCCGATGACACGGGCCAGAACGCCCGCTTCGTTATCCACCAGAACGGATATCGTGTGTTTCGAAATTTCGGTTTCTTTCACGGGTCTTGCTCCGCTAGGGCGCGGGCGGGCGCATTCAATGTGCGGCCCGGCCCGGCCTTTGATTATGGTTTTGATGATGTCTTTGGCGCGAACAGGTTTCGCGGATCAGACCAGAACCATCCCTTCGTCGGAATCAATGGCTTCGTCACCGGTGGTTTCCGCCCCAAGCAGCATTTCATTATGCGGCTTGCCCGACGGAATCATCGGATAGCAGTTTTCCTTGTCATCCACGGCCACATCAAGGATCACCGGACCATCAATCTCAAGCATCTGCTTAAGCGTATCGTCCAGATCAGCCGGGTTGTTGCAGGTAAGACCGGTAAAGCCGAACGCCTCGGCCAGCTTGACGAAATCCGGAAGGGATTCGCTGTAACTTTCCGAATAGCGCGACCCGTGCAGCAATTGCTGCCACTGACGAACCATGCCCATGTAACGGTTGTTCAGGATGACGGTTTTCACCGGCAGGCGATACTGTGTCAGCGTCGCGCATTCCTGAATGTTCATCATGATCGACGCATCACCGGTAAAGCAGACAACGGTCGCATCCGGGTGGGCAACCTGAACGCCAAGGGCGGCGGGCATGCCATAACCCATGGTGCCAAGACCACCGGACGTCATCCATTCATGCGGATGCTCAAAGCCGAAATGCTGGGCGGCCCACATCTGGTGCTGGCCAACATCGGTGGTGATGTATGTCTTGCGATCACGGGTCAGCGCATGAACGCGACGGATCACGTGCTGCGGCTTGATGATGTCTTTGGGCTGCTTGTAGGACAGGCAATGCTTGCCCCGCCAGCCTTCAATCTCGTCCCACCAGCTATCAAGCGCTTTGGCTTCGATCCGGTGCTGTTTGGCTTTCCAGATTTTCATCATGTCTTCAAGAACATGACCGACATCGCCGATAATGCCGATATCGACCGGGACGTTCTTGTTGATCGAGCTTTGATCAATATCGATCTGGACTTTCTGCGAACCCGGCGAGAAGAAATCAAGATTGCCGGTTACACGGTCATCAAAACGCGCGCCAACCGCAATCATGACATCGCAATCATGCATCGCCATGTTGGCTTCGTACGTACCGTGCATGCCCAGCATGCCCAGATACTGTTTGTCCGATGCCGGATAGGCACCAAGCCCCATCAGTGTCAGCGTGATCGGAATGCCGGTCAAACGGGTGAATTCCGTCAGGACCTTGCAGGCCTGACTGCCGGAATTGATCACGCCACCACCGCAATACAGGATCGGCTTTTTCGCCGATGCCAGCAGTTCCAGTGCTTCCTCGATCTGGCCACGGTCGCCTTTGACAACCGGGTTATAGGTGCGGTGCTGAACCTGTGACGGTTCAAGATACGGTGCCTTGGCAACCAGAATATCTTTCGGCAGGTCGATCACAACCGGACCCGGGCGGCCGCTTGACGCAACGTGGAATGCCTCATGCATCGTGCGGGCAAGCTTGGCGCTGTCCTTCACCAGATAGTTATGCTTGGTGCAGGGGCGGGTGATGCCGGTGGTGTCGGCTTCCTGAAACGCATCATTGCCGATCAGGTGGGTCGGAACCTGCCCGGTCAGGCAGACGACGGGAATCGAATCCATCAACGCGTCGGTAAGGCCGGTAACGGCGTTCGTTGCACCCGGACCACTGGTTACCAGAACAACGCCGACCTTTCCGGTCGAACGTGCGTAACCTTCGGCGGCATGCACGGCAGCCTGTTCATGGCGTACTAGGATATGACGAATCCGGTTTTGCTTAAATATCTCGTCATATAGCGGTAGGACAGCGCCGCCGGGATAGCCGAACACGACTTCCACACCCTGATCGACCAGGGCCTGCAACACTACTTCCGAACCGCTTAAAATACGTTCTGCCATGATTTTCGAGCCTCTTCCTTAGCGACAACAACGTGCCGCGTGATAACCGCGTGGTTGATACATGATCCAATTACCCTTGAACTGGAGTTGAAAAATCCGCCGAAACGGCGGTTTTCCGCCATTTCGACGGCGGAAGGGCCAACCTATCGCCTCACTTTGGCGTGGTCAACAGAAATTGGTGAACATCATTACGCAATTTATCAGCTAAACTTTCCGAATATTGCGCGTCGATGATCTCCTTGTCACTCATCTGATGGCGAAACCACGTTAACTGACGCTTGGCATAACGCCGGGTTTCGCGCTGTGATTTCTCTTTCGCGGTCTCAAGATCGATCTCGCCGGCAAGATAGGCGGCAATCTCGCGCACACCGACGGCTTTCATCACCGGGGCTGTTTCCGGCAGATTTTCGGTCAGAAGCCCCCGGACTTCCTCAATCGCACCCTGTTCGATCATCAAATCAAAACGCCGGTTGCAGCGATCATAAAGGATATCGCGCGGCGGCATGTAACACAGCTTTTTGAAAACCATGCCGTCGGGCGGGGTTGCCATCGGTTTGCGATGCCACGCCGCAAGACCGCGACCGGTCCCGGCCAAAACCTCGGTCGCCCGGATCAGGCGCTGGGTATTTGACGGATCAAGGGTAGCGGCTGTGTCGGGATCACGTTTGGCAAAATCATCGAAAAACGCCTGATGCCCGGCTTTTTCCAGATCAGCGGTGATCTGTTGGCGAATCCCGGCGGGAATATCGGGAATCGGCGCAATCCCCGCCGTCAGGGCATTCAGATACATGCCCGTGCCGCCAGTAATGATCGGAAGCCTGCCGTTTGCATGACATTTGGCAATTTCCGCCATCGCCATGTCGCGCCATTTCCCTGCCGAACATGCCTCGCGGCCGGATAGAACGCCATAAAGCCGATGCGGCGCGCGTGCGATCTCGCTTTCATCGGGGCGTGCGCTTAACACGCGCAGTTCCTTATAAACCTGCATGCTGTCGGCATTGATTACCACACCGTCAAACGCTTCGGCCATATCAAGCGCAAGCGCGGATTTGCCGCTGGCGGTTGGTCCGGCAACGATCAGGACGGGTTGGAAGGGGGCATTAGTCTGGGCCGACATCGGAAAGGCACTTTCAATCATTCAATTTATTTAGGGCGGCCAGTTTATGGGGTTCGACCCGCAAGGCATAGATATTAGCGTCGTCATTACGAGACAAAAACTGCGTAGAGGGAGGCCCTTTGACAAAACGGCCCTTGTCTTTGCTGGTCGCAATACGGATAAAGAGCGCAATATTATTAATCTTTCGCCATGCCAAGGAGCCTGCAATCCATGGATCTGGTCCTTACCCTGATCGCTGCCCCCAATTCGAACGCGCTAGGCGATGATATTGTCGCGCGTGCCAAAACCGTTCTGGCCGGGGCCGGGGCGCGTGTCGGGGATGTTTCGTGGCTGGCGGCGAGCGAGGCGTGCGATATCGGCTTTGCCGGGCTGAGCCTTGATATTGCTGATACGGCCCTTCGCGATGCCGGTCTTGGTGTCGATGCCGTGACTCAGACTGCCAAAACGCGCCGCAAGAAATTGCTGATTGCCGATATGGACAGCACCATGGTCACCGGTGAAACGCTTGATGAGCTGGCGGCCTTTGCCGGGGTCAAGGACCGGGTTGCTGCGATAACCGCGCGGGCGATGAATGGAGAACTGGATTTCGAGGCCGCCCTTGATGAACGGGTCGGGTTGCTGGATGGCATGTCGACCGACATGTTGGCCGAGGCATGGAAAACCGTTGAATATACCGGCGGGGCCAAAACGCTGGTGGCAACGATGAAGGCCAATGGTGCCTACGCTGCCCTTGTGTCGGGCGGATTTGATTTCTTTACCGGTGCCGTGCGCCGCGAACTGGGCTTTGATTTTGATCAGGCCAATGTGCTGATCACCAAAGACGGTACGCTGACAGGCAAGGTGCAGAAACCGGTGCTGGATCGTCAGGCCAAGGTCGATGCGCTTGAAAAACTGTCCGCCCAGCAGGGCATCGGGGTCGAAGATGCCATTGCGGTCGGCGATGGTGCCAATGATCTTCAGATGATTTCACTAGCCGGGACCGGTGTGGCGTTCCATGCCAAACCATCGGTACAGGAACAGGCGCGCATCTGCATCAATCATGGTGACCTGACCGCGTTGTTGTATCTGCAAGGCTATGCCAAATCCGATTTTGTGATCTGATCGGGATAATCATGAAAGTGAATGCAAAAAGGGCGACCTGCAAAGGCCGCCCTTTTTGATTTTTGGAAAGTAAAACCCGAAGGTTTTACTGTTCCTTGTTCAGCGTCAGGCCAAAGTAACGCGGCCCTGCCGAGGTTTCGATCAGCATCAGGATGGTGCGCTTGTCATCATCCATTGCCTTTTTAACCGCATCGGCCACTTCTTCGACCGTTGAAACCGAGCTGTGCGATGCCTCGATAATGATGTCGCCCGGGCGAACACCTTTTTCCGCGGCATAGCTGTCGCTGTTCACGTCGGTCACGATGACACCCTCGGTGCCTTCGGCAAGGTTATAACGGCGGCGCAATTCATCATCGACATTGGCAACCTTGAGGCCAAGTGCCTTGATTTCGGCTTCGGCAATGGCGGCCGGAGCCTGTTCTTCGCCCGGCTGGGCTGCGGTGGCAACGGGCTCTTCTTCAAGCTCGCCAAGCTCGACCTGAACGGTCTGCTTTTCACCGTCGCGCCAGATCACCACATCGACATCCTTGCCGATTTTGGTTTCGGCAACGATCCGCGGCAGGCGGCGCATGCTTTCGACTTCCTTGCCGTCAAACGACAGGATGACGTCGCCCTGTTTGATGCCCGCGGCTTTGGCCGGGCCGTCTTCGGCCACACCGGCAACCATCGCACCGGTCGAACCGTTAAGCCCTACGGAATCAGCGATGTCGTCGGTTACGGTCTGGATGTGAACGCCAAGCCAACCACGACGGGTTCGGCCATATTCCTTAAGCTGATCGATGACGGTCTGCGCAATTGCGGATGGAATGGCAAAGCCGATCCCGACCGAACCGCCGGACGGCGAATAGATCGCGCTGTTGATGCCGATCACATCGCCATCAAGGTTAAACAGCGGGCCGCCCGAATTGCCCCGGTTGATCGAGGCATCGGTCTGGATGAAATCGTCATACGGACCCTGATTGATATCGCGGTTGCGGGCCGAAATGATCCCGGCGGTGACCGTACCGCCAAGGCCAAACGGGTTACCGATCGCCATGGCCCAGTCGCCAATGCGCGAATGATCTGAATCACCCCATTTGACGAATGGAAGTTCTTCCTTCGGTTCGACTTTCAAAAGGGCAACGTCGGTTTTCGGGTCGCGGCCGATCAGTTTCGCCGGAAGGGTATCGCCATCATGCAGTCGCACCGTGATTTCATCGGCACCGTCAATCACATGGTTATTGGTTACGATGTAACCGTCAGCCGAAATGATGAAGCCCGAACCAAGTGCGGTCGCGCGGCGTTGCTGGGGCGTTTGTCCCTGCTGTCCGCCTTCACCCTGTCCATTGCGTTCCATAAAGTCACGGAAAAGGTCTTCAAACGGCGAACCGGGAGGGAACTGGAAGTCCGGTCCCTGACGTTCGGCGATCATTTGGCTGGTCGATATATTTACCACAGTGGGCAGAAGCTTTTCGGCCAGGTCTGCGAAACTTTCAGGAGCGGGGCGAGCGTTCGCAATCTGCGAAACGCTGGTCACGCCAAGAAGAACAATCACCAGCGCAGCGGTAAATTTGCTTCGCGCCGGGTTGTATAATGCTTTTAGCATGTGTCTGATCCTGTTCGTTGCCGCGTTCACGGTATTGAATTTTTGCAGCACGCGATGCTGTTCTTTTGGATAGTTCAAGCATCGCTTAACTAGCCAAGTTAGCGCCGAGTTTGTCAGAAATTTGGCAAGGCTGAGAAAAAACAAGGAATAGCTCGGGTTTTTCTGTGGTTGCGCACAGAAAGGCACTATTGCGCGCAAAATGAACCGGAACTTTTTCCTCAAAGCCAGACCCGCACGCCCCAGATTGCGGCGATGGCAATGACTGCTGCCACAAGGCCGCCGATCCGAAGCTGGGATTCGGGAATTTCCTGCATCAGCTCCATGACACGTTTCGCCCCGCCCGGGAACAGCGAATAAAACATTCCCTCCAGCGCGATGGCCAGAAGAATAGCTGTGGCAAGTTCCTTCATGGGCGTGGACGTTCCGGCGTTTCTATGAACCTGTGTGCGATATAATTATCAACAGGACATTATTTTCAAACAAAAAAGGGCGACCGGCACACTATGCCGGTCGCCCTAGTGCTTTGTCCAGCACCCGTTTGTCTAGCGCGTTGCGCCAGGTGACGAGTTGTTAAAGTACTGGAAGAATTCAGAATCCGGTGAAATCACCATCGTCGAGCCATCCGAAAGTGCCTCGCGATAGGCTTCAAGTGAACGATAGAACTCGAAGAAGCCGGAATCTTTGCCATAGGCTTCGCCAAGAACGATGTTCCGCTCACCGTCGCCTTCACCGCGCAGGACTTCTGCCTGACGGCGGGCTTCGGCCAGAATACCGACGCGCTCACGATCCGCTTCTGCCTGAATTTTCGCCTTGAGCTCTTCACCCTCGGCGCGAAGCTGTGCGGCTTCGGCGATACGCGAAGAACGCATGCGGTTATACACCGCCTGCGACGTTTCCTGCGGAAGGTCGGTACGACCGATACGAACATCAATCAGTTCGACACCGAATTCCTTTGCAGGTTCCTGTAATGTCGACTGGATTTTTTCCATGATCTGAGCGCGGTTATCCGACAGCATTGCCACAAGCGGAGCCTGTGCCAGTTCGCCACGGATGACAGAGTTCAGACGCTGGCCAAACAACTGTACAAAGTTCGCTGCATTGGTTGCGCGCTGACGGAACTGCAGCGGATCAATGATTTTCCAGCGGGCAAAGCTGTCAACATTGACACGCTTCTGGTCCGACAGAAGAACCTGCTGAACCGGCGGGTCAAGCTCAAGAATGCGGCGCTCGTAATATTCCACATTCTGGATCGGCAGCTTGAAATGCAGGCCCGGTTCGGAAACCGCATGTACCGGATTACCGAACTGAAGCACCAGCGCCTGCTGGTCCTGACGAACGGTAAACATGCACATGGATGCAACGACGGCACCAATGACGACAACGACGCCGGCAGCAATAAGTTTAGGACTTGCCATTAGTTATTGCCTCCTGCATTCGCGCGTTTCTGGATTTCAGGCAACGGCAGATAGGGAACGACACCGTTTGCGCCTTCACCGTTTTGATCAAGAATGACCTTGTTGGAGTTCTTCAGAACATCCTGCATGGTTTCAAGATACAGACGACGTGTGGTGACATCTTTCGCGGTCAGGTAGGAATTATAAACCGAGATAAAGCGTTCTGCCTCACCCTGAGCATTCTTCACAACCTGATCCTTGTAGGCGCGGGCTTCAAGAACCAGACGTTCTGCTTCACCCTTGGCGCGCGGGATGATGTCGTTACGGTATGCCAGAGCTTCGTTCTGGGAACGATCACGGTCCTGACGGGCACGCTGCACGTCGTTGAACGCATCAATAACGTCACGCGGCGGATCGACTTTCTGCATTTTCACTTCGGCAATGAAAATGCCGGAAGCATAACCATCCATGATGGATTGCAGCAGATTTCGGGTCTGTTCCTCAACACGGACACGACCAACCGTCAGGGCTTCTTCCAGATTGGTTTTACCGATGACTTCGCGGATCGCACTTTCAGATGCCAGCTTGATGGTGTTTTCCGGATCGCGAACATTAAACAGATAGGCACCGGCATCGCTGATGCGCCACTGAACGACATAATCAATGTCGATAATGTTCTGATCGCCGGTCAGCATCAGGCTTTCTTCGGGGACGTCACGCGCGCCACCGGTGCCGGTACCGTTACCACGATATCCGATCTCGATCTGGTTGGTGCGTTCGACGTTCGGCTTGATCACTTCGCCAATCGGGGCGGGCAGGAAATAATTCAGACCCGGACCGGTTGTGCCAACCCATTTGCCAAACAGAAGTGTAACACCCTGTTCGCCCGGCTGGACGCGATAGAAACCAGTCAAAAGCCACAACCCGATGATGGCGATGCCAATCAGGACAATGCCCTTGTAACTGCCGCCACCGCCACCGGGGAACAGCCGTTTCAGGCGTTCCTGGGCCTTGCGGATCATTTCGTCAAAATCGGGGGAGGCATTGCCACCGCCGCCACCGCCACCCTGGGGACGCTGTCCCCACGGATTGCGGCCGCCGCCATTGTTTCCGCCACTGCCCCAGGGGCCGCCGCCCCCTTGTGAATTCCAAGGCATCGAGTGTCTTCCTCTTCTTGCCGTTCGGTGTTTATTTTATGCTTACCGAGCTTAGGGTCTGACCCTAAGGCATGATCCCGTTAATTACATCCCCGATTGCTTGCTAATTGTGGCCATATGACCTATTTGCGCATCAAGCACCGTCTGAAATCTTTGATCCGGACAGTGTTGCATGTAATTAATGGGGCCACGCCCTAAGGCCTTATATGACAGCTTGTCCTGCAAAACAACGATACGCGCCTGCAAGTTCTGTGCGATCACGGACTTAAGCCAATTTTCGGAGACTGCAATATGACCTCGCCCGACCGGGAACGCATTACCGAAGCCCTTTCCAGTGTTATCGATCCGGCTGACGGCAAGAGTATCGTCGAAAAGGACATGGTTCAAGGCATTGATATTCATGAGGAAATAGTCAATGTCATGATTGCCGTCGATCCGGAACGCGGGGCGTCTCTCGAAGATTTGCGCCTTGCTGCCGAACGTGCCGTTGCCAATGTGAACGGGGTCACAACGGCCCGTGTGGCCCTTACGGCAGAACGTCCGAAGGGGGCTTCTGCCCCGGCGAAAGGTGATCATTCGCATCCCCATTCCCATGGCCATACACATGGGGCGCAACGCTCCGGACCGCAAGCAGGCCAGCAGGTTGGACAACGCCCGCAAGGTGCGGCGCAAAAGCCGCTTGAACTGCCAACTGTCCGTTCGATCATCACCGTTGCCTCGGGCAAGGGCGGGGTTGGCAAATCGACAACCTCGGTCAATCTGGCGCTGTCACTGGCGGCCAAGGGGCTGAAGGTCGGTCTGCTGGATGCCGATATCTATGGCCCCAGCCTGCCGCGCATGATGGGGCTTCGCGATGCCAAGCCAACTCATTCCGACAAGGAAGGTAAAATGGTGCCTCCATCGGCATTTGGCATCCGAATCATGTCGATCGGGTTCCTTGTCGATGAAGAACAACCGGTGATCTGGCGCGGACCGATGGCGATGGGTGCACTTGAGCAGCTTCTGCGCGACAGCGACTGGGGCGAACTTGACGTTCTTGTCGTCGACATGCCGCCGGGCACGGGCGATATTCAGCTTTCGATGGCGCAGCGCGTACCGGTTACGGGGGCGGTGATCGTATCCACCCCGCAGGACATTGCCCTTTTGGATGCGCGCAAGGGGCTGAATATGTTCCGCAAGGTCAATGTGCCGGTCATGGGCCTGATCGAGAATATGAGCTATTACAAATGCCCGGAATGCGGCCATGTCGATCATGTCTTTGACCATGGTGGTGCCCGCAAGGCCGCCGATGAACTGGGTGTGCCCTTCTTGGGCGAAATCCCGCTCGACCTTAAAATCCGGCTGGGCGCGGACGAAGGCAAACCGATCATTCATACCGATCCGGACGGTGAACATTCCAAGGCCTATGGCGCGATTGCCGACAAGATTGCCACGGCAATTGACGAACGTGTGGGACCGAAAACGGCACCCAAGAAAAGTCTGTTTCCGAAAATCAGCTTCCGTTAGGTCCCTGCTTTTCGATCAGTAATTGCTGGCATTCTGCAACACATCCTCGGTGATGCGTTGCAGGGTGCCGTTTTCGCGCAACTCTTTAATCGAACGATTGATTGCGGTCATCATCGAGATGGCCGGTGATGCGCGGTTGAAAACGATATAGGTCGGGTTTTCGCGGATGGGGTTCTCGCCGCGCGTGACTGTATCATCCAGTTTCAGCCGCTTGACCCAGACATCACCTGCCTCGGCAATGGCAATCACGGTGTCGACCCGGCCCAGTTCCAGCATCTGAAAATTCTGCTCATCCCCGGATGCCTCGGATGCGTTAAATACGCCTTGTTTCCGGGCATTGTCGATTTCATCTCCGTAACTCCATCCGCGAATGACGCCAACCGTCTGGCCGCGCAGATCGTCAATATCGCCGGGACCGCCAAACGCGTTCTGGCGTTGATAGAGCATCAGCCGTTCAATATGAATCGGATCGGAGAAGAAATATTTCTTCTGGCGTTCAAGGTTCTTGTAAATTCCGGCAACCCCGCCTTTGTTGACATCCAGGTTTTCAATCGCGCGTTTCCACGGCACCGCGACGATATCGACATCGATCCCTGCATGAAGAAAAATCGCCCGGATCAGGGCGGGATAGATGCCCGCCGCCGCATCCCCGGCGCGATACATGAAGGGCGGATTGGCTTCGTCGACATAAATGGTTTCGGCACGGCTTTGCGTCGCCGGCATCAGGATCGCAAAGGCCATGCCGGCGACAATTAGCGGTGTGGCAAGCAATTTTGCCGGGAATGTCATTCTGGCCCCTGATGATGCTTCTGTACCGTACAGAAGACATGGGGCGTCAAGATGCCGGGGACAAGGAATGCTGCGCGATTGCGCGATATTCCAGTAACGTGATACCCAGCACGGACAGTGTCTGGATAATGACAAAACCATATCCGGTGGCGGTGGGGGCACCGACCGGGACGATCAGAACCGCAAGACTGGCCAGAATCCAGCCCAGATTTCCCATAACGATCAATCGGACAAGAAAGCTGTTCGGACGGGCCTGCCGTCCGGTAGCAAACATCAAAACGGCACATGGAAACAGGGTGATCCCGGCATAAAGCAGCAAATCGGTCGGCAGGCCCAGCAGGCCAGCAAGGAAAGTGTTGCCGATGCACAGCAGCAGGCCGAAGGCCAGACAGGTTGCCGCGTCAAGCATCAGGACGGTTTTCAGCATTTTGTTTGGCACATCAATAGACATCTTTTGACCTTTCGGTTGGTTGTGGTTCGCGAACCTTGCCGAAAAGCGGGAATGAATACGATTACCTGACAGGTAATGTTTGTTCGAATTGATCGGTGTTAGGATTACGCCATCAATAATGACGGTGATCTGATGAACGCGATAAAACCCGATCCGTTTGGCAATGTTCTTAAAGTCTGGCGCAAACAGCGCCGAATGAGCCAGCTTGACCTTGCAAGCGAGGCCGAGATATCGACCCGGCATCTGAGCTTTCTTGAAACCGGACGGGCCAAGCCCAGCCGGGACATGGTTTTGCATCTGTCGGAATGCCTTGATGTGCCGCTTCGCGAACGTAATGCGATGCTGATCGCCGGGGGCTTTGCCCCGATCTATGCCGAACACGATCCTGGCACCGAACAGTCGGCGGCAATCCGGGCGGCGGTGGATCAAATCCTTACCGCGCATGAACCCTATCCGGCCCTTGCCATGGACCGGCACTGGAACATGATAGCAGCAAACCGGATTGTCCCCCTTTTGCTTGGCGGGGTTGATCCTGACTTTCTTAAACCGCCGGTCAATATCCTGCGGCTGAGCCTGCATCCGAAGGGGCTTGCTCCTCAGGTTGCGAATTACGCCGAATGGCGCGACCATTTGCTCGATCGATTGCGTCGCCAGATTGCGGTGACGGCGGATGCAAAACTGCGAGGCCTTTATGACGAAGCCAGCCGTTATCATGCGCCCGCAAATGCAGGCGAGACGGATGCTTCTGACGGGGCAGGGGACCTGGCCGGGCTTGTCGTGCCACTGGTTTTACAGACTGATGCCGCTGAGCTTCGCTTTGTCAGCACAACCACGGTTTTTGGCACTCCGGTCGAGGTTACCTTGTCCGAACTTGCCATTGAAACGCTATTGCCTGCGGATGCCCAAACCGCGGGTATCTTACGGGAATTGACATCAGGTCTAGAGTGATAGTTGTGACCCGATGACTTCCTCTTTCGTTGAATGGGCTACAGAGGACAAAACAAAACCGGCAGACGATGTCTGCCGGTTTGAATGTGTGAGGCTATGATGGTGTAATTCAGATTGACGAAGTGCCGTAACGCGGTGCGTTGCGTTGTGCATTGGTGCCGGCCTCAGCATAGGCCTGACTTGCCTGCGCGGTCTGAGTGACCTGCGACTGAAGGACCTGTTCATCGCGTTCTGGCGTTGTATCGGTCGCTTCCTTGGCCGTGTTGTTTTCAAACAGTTCGGTCAGGCGGGCTTCGATGGATTTAAGCCCCTCGTTCAGGCGGTTTTCGGTTTCGTTGATATTGCCGTTGATCGTGTCGTTCAGGGCATTAATCCCGTCAAGGAATTCACGCGCCTGTTCAAGGCCCTTGGCGATGCCTTCGCTGGCCTGATCGAAAATCTCGCGCGCGTCTTCCTCGCTTCCGGCATTGGCGGCGATCAGATCGCCGACACGGGCAAGGATACGATCAGCCACCGCTTCGGGGGTGTAATCGGACGGATCTACACCCTGGATCGAAAGGCCGGTCGAAGACAGGCTTTCATTGATTGCCGAAACGATCTGGTCGGCCGACAGAAGATTGGCTGACTGTGAAGAAAGCGAAACCGAGGTCGCACTGGCAAAAGAGGAGGCAATAGAATTGTTCGACCCGGATTTCGAGTCGTCATTACCGGGCAGGTAAGACTGCGCGCTGCGGCTGGAGCCGCTTGCTGCCTGCGATGTCAGTCCGCCGATGGTGATATCCATGCCGTCCTCCCTGGACGCGGGGTGTGTGCGTATAAGTCCTTGATCGGGCTTGATACACGGTGATTTCCTGATGGCCAGCGCGGGCACCTGCTTGGTACGGATCGCGCGCCGGAAGTCTTTATGTGTAGTTAATATCGCACAATCGGGGCGAAAAGGCCATAGACAGTTATAGGTTCGGTCGGGCGATGTGCAAACCCGCCATGCACGATACGCGGGTTTCGGACTTGCATCGGGGCCGGTTGTGGCGGTTATCCTGCACTCTGATATTGCAACAGGGGCCAAGCCCGATTATTGAACAGGGTTTGGTTGATCAGAATTTATCTGAATTGATGGGACCGGGGCGCGTCGAGATTTCCTCCGCCTCCGGTATTTTGAGCTTAGGAGCTGTTTGACGGTGGCGAACTATCAGGAAAGTGCGCGCGAATTTGAAAAGCGCTGGCAGGATTACTGGCGGGAAAACGATACCTATCGTACCCCCAATCCGGGCGATGTCGATTTCGACGCCACCAAAAAGAAAAAAGTCATCCTCGATATGTTCCCCTATCCAAGCGGTGTTGGTCTTCATATCGGTCATCCGCTGGGTTATATCGCAACCGACGTCAAGGCACGGTTCGAACG
>CAMPHD010000040.1 GCA_946885765.1 uncultured Thalassospira sp. | reverse complement strand
CGCTGATACCCGAACAGCCTGCTGATGCGCCAACGCTTTTTGTGCATTTGGCCTATGAACTGACTGTGGGGGCATTTTTTGGCCTGTTTGCCCAAGTGATGATGGCCGGGCTTCAGACAGCGGGATCAATTATTGCCTATACATCCTCGCTGGCGAACGCCTTTAGCGGCGATGCCCTTTCGGGCGCGCAAAGTGCGGTAACGGGCAATTTCCTCACGCAGATCGGCATGATTCTGATTTTTGTAACCGGTCTTGATCATTTGATGATTCAGGCGGTGTTTGAAAGCTATTCCCTGTTTCCGCCGGGTGGTGCTTTGCCGGTTGGTGATATGAGCGAATTTTTCGCGCGTGCGATCAATGAAAGCTTTGTCATCGCGATGAAAATCTCGGCTCCGTTCCTGATCGTTGCAATCGTGCTGCAGGTGGCGTTGGGCATTTTGAACAAGCTGATGCCCCAGTTGCCGGTGTTTTTTGTGGCCATGCCGGTTCAGATCGGATTGGCTTTTGTGCTACTGGCACTGGCATTGCCGACCATGATGATGGTATTTCTGGAATATTACGAAAACGGGTTGGAAAGTTTCGTCAACCCCTAGGGGCTGCCAACCTTCCGGCATAATGCCGGGCAGCCCGGAATGGTGTGGGAATGGCCGAAGAAGACGACAGCCAAAAGACAGAAGACCCCACAAGTAAAAAGCTTGAGGATGCCCGAAAAAAAGGGCAGGTGCCGGTCTCCAAGGAAGTCGGTAATTTCATGCTGCTGTTTGGTGGTGGTCTGGTGATGACCATGATGGCACCCGGCATGGCACAATCCGTGCGTGATCTGGCGGTTGGCTTTATCGAACATCCGCATATGTATGATGTCAGTCAGGCCGGCTTGCCGGTACTGATGAAGGATGTGCTGGTGGGAATGCTTTATGTGTTGGGCATTCCTTTTGTTCTTTTGATGTTTTTTGCTGCTGCCGGGCATTTGATGCAAAACGGTCTGGTCATCGCCGCTGAGCGCATTTCCCCCAAACCGGATAAACTTAACCCTTTGAATGGGGCGAAGAACCTGTTCTCGATGAAGAACATGGTCGAATTCGTCAAAAACGTTTTCAAGATTGTTCTGGTCGGTGCAGTCCTGGGCTTTGTGATTGTTCCCGAACTGATGGATGTTGAGCTTTATCCCCAGATGCCGGTCGAAATGGCGCTGGAACGGCTTTACGACATGATCATTATTTTGATGATCGCGGCCATTTCGCTGACTGCCGTGATTGCCGGGCTGGATTTTGCCTATCAGCGTTACGAATTCACCAAGCAGATGAAAATGTCCAAGCAGGAGATCAAGGACGAATACAAGCAGACCGAAGGCAGCCCCGAAATCAAGGCCAAGGTCCGCCAGATCAGGATGCAGCGAGCCCAGCAGCGCATGATGCAAAATGTGCCCAGTGCCGATGTTGTCATCACCAACCCGACGCACTATGCCGTGGCGCTTAAATACGACATCAATGCGATGGAAGCCCCGATGTGTGTTGCCAAGGGGCAGGACAATATCGCACTTAAAATCCGTGAAGTGGCCGAAGAAAACAACGTCACCATCATGGAAAACCCGCCGGTCGCGCGTGCCCTGTTCGCGACCGTGGAAATCGATCAGGAAATCCCGCCAGAACATTACAAGGCGGTTGCGGAAATCATCTCGTTCGTGTTCCGCCAGCGCGGCAAGAAGCTGGGTTGAGTGCTGGCCCAGCAGCCAATCGCAAGTTCGACCTTTCGACATTATTGCGCCAAAATTCAGCCGTTAATCCCGGTAACAAGCAGCCTGCCTCGTTATCCGTTTGTTTCTGTTTCCGGGAAGCCCGTAAAACATGCCTGCCTTCAAAAGAACAGTTCTGGCAACAGCCGCCACCCTGTCCCTGCTTGTTCCTGCCATGATGCCGGTGGCGGCCTTGGCGAATGATCGTCTGATGGATGCCATCCACGCGACCGAAACACGGTTGGACGGCCGGGTTGGTGTCAGTATCCTGAATGTTGAAAATGGGCGGGAATGGCAATATCGCGCAGATGAACGTTTTCCGCTGACCAGTACTTTCAAGCTGCTTGCCTGTGCCGCAGTGCTGCATAAGGTTGATCATGGCACCGAAACGCTGGATCGCCGGATTACTTATGGGGCGGATGATCTGGTGACTTATTCCCCGATAACCGAAAAGCATGTTGATGGCGGGATGACAGTTGATGAATTGTGCGAGGCCACCTTGCATCTGAGCGACAATACGGCGGCCAATCTTATCCTCGATGCTTTGGGTGGGCCGGATGAACTTACCGCTTATTTGCGTGATATTGGCGATGATGTGACCCGCCTTGACCGGGTCGAACCCGATCTGAACACAGCAAAACCGGGCGATCCGCGCGATACCACAACACCCGATGCCATGCGGGCCTCGCTTGCCTATCTGTTGCTTGGCGATGCGCTATCCCCGGAATCCCGCCAGCTTCTTGAAGATTGGCTGACGGGTAATCAGGTCGGTGGCCCGTTGCTGCGTGCCGGTTTGCCTGACGACTGGAAGATTGCAGATCGCACCGGGGCAGGCGGTTTTGGGTCGCGGGCAATCGTTGCGGTGATCTGGCCACCGGAACAAAAGCCTGTGATCGTCGCGATCTATATCACGCAGACATCCGCATCAATGGATGAACGGAACGCTGCGATTGCCGGTCTCGGGCAGGAAATTGCGGCTGCGATCATGCGCTAGGTCTCGGCCGCGGGCAGAGTACATTATGTCTTCCGGCTAATGTAAAACTTGCCGGTAGCCAGTCAGCCCAATAGCAGTTAAAAGTATGGGGCAATATTGTAAGTTATTGGCGTTAAAGGCGGTCG
Source organism: uncultured Thalassospira sp. (assembly GCA_946885765.1). The sequence continues at coordinate 11,953 of CAMPHD010000040.1, read as the reverse complement.
CGTGCTGTTTCGGGGAATTATCCTTGCTGTAAGTGTCGCATTTGTCGCTTTTGTCTATGCCCTGTTACAGGTCATGGCAAAGGCTGGCCTTGATGTGCGTGTCATGTGGATCATCGGATCCATGGTAACGGGGGTGGCGATCGTCGCGGTGGCCGCCTTGGCGCTGTCCGCGCGTTGGCGATCTGCCGGTGATCGTGATCTTGCGCCGCTGTTAAGTGGCCTGTCGCATTCCGATATTGGTGTCGCACTGATCGACGCCTATGGCCGTACGCTTTATGCCAATCCCGCCTTTCCGCGCAAACTCGGTATCGAACCGGGTGAAGACATGCTTGCCGCACTTGAAGCACGCCTAAGCTATCTTGATGTCGGCAGTTCCGAACTGGCTGATTTGCGCACCCGTGCAATGCGCGGCGAAGCCGGCGAGATTTATGTCGATTTTTCGCAGGCCAAAAAGCCTGGGCAACTGGCCCTTGCGGCTCCTGCCGAGCCTGCGGACAGTGATACAATCGGGAACGATGATGTCGGTAATGACGAAGCACCGTCAGAAGACATTGCCGAAGAAGCCTTCGAAGCCGGAGCAGCCTGCCTTCGGATTTCGGTGACCGCAGCAAATGCGCGCGCCGGACAGATGCTTTGGACGGTTGACGGGATTGATCCGTCTGCCATGCCCGAACCGGGGCGTTCGCTTGTTATTGCGGAGCAATCAGCCGCTTTTGGCTCACTGGTTATCGGTTCCGATGATGAAATGTCCGTCGGTGGTGTGGCTTCGCGGATGGCGGACGGTGCGGGAAGCGAGCAGGCCGATCAGATGATCGAACGGCTGCCTGTCGGTGTTTGCGGTCTGGATGAGGAAGGCCGTATTCTTTACCTGAACCGGCGTCTGGCAAGCTGGTTGGGCGGTGAACCCGAAGATTTTGCAAGTGGCACGCTGGAACTGGCTGATCTTATTGTCGGCGATGGCATGAATGGCGAGGTAAAGCTCAAGGTCAAGGGCGGCGAGCCGATCAAATGCTTTGTCACCCATTCGATCAATGCGCCGGGAACCGGCCCGATCCGAAGCCAGGCGGTGGTCTTCCCCGATCCGATGCCTGCCCATGAATGGGAACACGCACTTGCGGAAACCGAACGCCGGGTGCGCTGGTTCTTTGATGACAGTCCGTTGTCGATTGTTCTTGCCGATATGTCCGGCACAGTCACCGACGCCAACCGTGCCTTTATTGAAACGGCGGGGCAGCGTCATGAACGGGTGATCGGCCGCTCCATTCTTGAACTGATCCTGCCCGAAGATCGGGACGAAGTTGCGCGCTATCTGTCCAAGGCTGTCATGGGTATGGGCAAGGGCGGTCAGATCGAAGCCCGTCTGCAAGGTTCACGTGGCGTCGCCGCGCAGATTTACCTGCAACGTGTTGCCGGACGGTCGGGTGAAGCCGGTGCGCTTTTGCTCAACTTCCTTGATACAACCGAACAAAAGAACCTTGAGGAACAATTTGCCCAGTCGCAGAAAATGCAGGCCGTCGGGCAGCTTGCGGGTGGGGTTGCGCATGATTTCAATAACCTGTTGACCGCGATGATCGGTTTCTGCGATCTGCTGTTGTCACGTCATGGGCCGGGTGACCCCAGCTTTGCCGACATCATGCAGATCAAACAGAATGCCAATCGTGCAGCCAATCTTGTCCGGCAGCTTCTGGCGTTTTCACGCCGTCAGACACTGCAGCCCAAAATCATCAATATCACCGATGCGCTGGCGGAAATGTCAAATCTGCTACGCCGCCTGATTGGTGAAAAGATCGATCTGAAGGTCAGTCATGGGCGCGATATCGGTCTGGTAAAGGTCGATCCGGGGCAGCTTGATCAGGTGATTATCAATCTGGTCGTTAATGCGCGCGATGCCATGGCGGCCAATGGCGGGACACTGACGGTCCAGACCGGCACCGAGATTGTTGACGAAGCACGCAATACCGGCACTGAACTGATCCCGCCGGGGGATTATATCCGGATCGAGGTTTCCGATACCGGTATCGGCATTCCCAAGGATAATCTGACGCGTATTTTCGAACCCTTCTTCTCGACCAAGCAGCGTGGAGAGGGTACAGGCCTTGGCCTGTCGACCGTTTACGGGATCGTCAAACAGACCGGCGGGTTTGTTGCCGTTCAATCCGAGCCCGGTGTCGGCACGACCTTTACGATTTATCTTCCACATTACGAAGCGACCGAGGAAGAACTGGCCGAAACCCGTGCGGTGGCCGAAGAAGCCCCGTCACGCGATCTGACCGGTACCGGCGCGATCCTTTTGGTCGAGGATGAGGATGCGGTGCGGACATTCGGTGCCCGTGCGCTGCGCGGCAAGGGTTATGACGTGCTTGAAGCCAATAACGGCGATAACGCGCTTGAGGTCTTGGCCAAAACCGACAAGACCATTGATCTGGTCATATCCGATGTGGTGATGCCGGGGATTGATGGCCCGACATTGATCCGCATGCTACGCGAAAAACGCCCGGATTTACGGGTGATCTTTATCTCGGGCTATGCCGAAGATACCTATCGTGACGAACTTGACGAAGAAAACGGCGTGCATTTCCTGCCCAAACCCTTCTCGCTCAAGGAACTTGCGACCAAGGTCAAGGAAGTCTTGTAATCGATATTCCGTTGGCTTGCTTTCCCAGCTTTTCGGTTTCAGAAGTGAACGGCTGAGTATTCCTCGGCGACCATATCGGTGAACAGGCGTACTTTTGACGACAGGTGCCGGGTCGGCGGATAGATGACCTGCAGGCAAAGCTCCGGCAGTTCGTAATCCTCAAGCAGCTTTATCAGTCTTTTGTATTTGAAAGCATCGCGAAGGGCATATTCCGGAAGCACGGATATGCCCAGGCCATTTTCTACCCACACCATCAATGCTTCCATATTATTGGTCTTCATTGCAGAATCCGCTTTGATTTCAACCCGGCCATTGGCTGTTTGATAGACCCAGTTCTGCGCACGATTGCGGTTTGCGTAGACAATCAGATTGTGATTGCGCAGATCGGTCGGGGTTTGCGGCATTCCGTATTTCCGAACATACATTGGCGCCGCACAGGTAACGTATTTCAGCGTCGCAATGCGGTGATCAACAAGGTTGGTTTCTTCATCCGGTCGGGCGATTCGTACAATCAGGTCATAACCTTCCGACACCGGGTCGACCAATCGGGTTTCCAGATCCATTGAAACCGTCATATCCGGGTATTTTTTTACAAAATTTGCCACGGTTTGAGCAAAATTGATGCCCTGAAAAGGCAGGGGTGCATTGATGCGCAAATGTCCTGAAGGTGTCGAAGACGTTGTCGTAACAGCAAGGTCAATCTCATCAAGATCATCAAGCACCTGACGGGCGCGTTCGTAATAAACCTGTCCCGTGCTGGTGGTTGCGACACTTCGTGTTGATCGTTGAAGAAGTTGCGTATTCAGCCTTTCTTCAAGCCCCATGACCAATCGGCTTACCGTAGACCGGGGCAGGCGTGTAGCCCGCGCCGCAGCGGTAAAGCCGGAATTCTCAACCACTGCGACAAATGCGCGAAGTTCAGCGAAACGGTCCATAATCAATTTGTCTCAAATTTGGGATAATTTGTCTCAAAATAGCATAATTGTTCCATTTTTGAAAGGTGTCATTATCTCCTCATCACCCGAGCACAGATGAAAACGGGTGGGGATCAACAGACAAGACTTACGTCATTCACAGGAGAACTATCATGTCACAGCTCGAACTTCTTACCCCGAAAAATTCGCAGATCATCTTCATTGATCACCAGCCGCAAATGGCATTCGGCGTTCAGTCGATTGACCGTCAGGTTCTGAAAAACAACACCGTTGGCCTTGCAAAGGCTGCCAAGATTTTCAACATCCCGACCACGATCACGACTGTCGAAACCGAAAGCTTCTCTGGCCATACCTATCCGGAACTTCTGGCGGTCTTCCCGGAAAACCCGCTTCTTGAACGTACCTCGATGAATTCCTGGGATGATCAGAAAGTACGCGATGCGCTGGCGGCCAATGGCCGCAAGAAAGTGATCGTTTCCGGTTTGTGGACCGAAGTCTGTAACAACTCGTTCGCTTTCTCGGCGATGCTTGAAGGTGGTTACGAAATCTACATGGTTGCCGATGCATCGGGCGGTACGTCGGTCGATGCCCACAAATACGCCATGGATCGCATGGTCCAGGCCGGTGTCGTACCGGTTACCTGGCAGCAGGTTCTGTTGGAATGGCAGCGCGACTGGGCACACCGCGAGACCTACAACGATGTAATGGCGTTGGTGAAAGAACATTCCGGTGCATATGGCATGGGCGTCGATTACGCCTACACCATGGTTCATAAGGCACCAGAACGTGTCGAACATGGTCCGCGCCTCGCTCCGCAGGCCGCTTCCTGATGTGATGGCACGACGGAAGGGGATCTCCGTCGTGCCTTTTCTTTTTGGCAGTAGCCCAGTCAATCGCTAGGGGCAGACTGCCTTTTGCAGGGATCAAATCAATGAAACGCCGGACTTTCGTAAAGGGTGTCGCCGCCACGGCCGCCTTGTCGACATTGCCGATTACAGGGATCAGGAGCCAGCAAATGAAACAGACCGCGGACATCATCATTTACAATGCGAAGATTACGACACTCGACCCAAAGACCCCGGAAGCGGAAGCCATCGCGATTGCCGATGGCAAGGTTCTTGCGGTCGGTGACGAGGCCGGGATACGCAAACTGGCAGACCGCAAAACCCGTATGATTAATGGTGCCGGACGCCGGGTCATTCCGGGGCTGAATGACAGCCACACTCACCTTATTCGTGGCGGTCTTAATTTCAATATGGAACTGCGCTGGGAAAATGTGCCGTCGGTTGCCGACGCGCTACGCATGCTTAAAACGCAAGCTGCTGTTACACCGGCCCCGCAATGGGTGCGCGTTGTCGGAGGCTGGTCGGAATTTCAGTTTGCCGAACGCCGGATGCCAACCCTTGATGAAATCAATACCGCCGCACCTGATACACCGGTTTTCATTCTGCACCTTTATGGACGCGCTCTTTTGAACCAGGCCGCGATCAAGGTTCTTGGTTTTGATAAAAACACCCCAAACCCGCCGGGCGGTGTCATTGAAAAGGATGCCAAGGGCAACCCGACCGGTTTGTTGCTGGCGAAACCGTCTGCCTTGATCCTGTATTCGACGCTGGCCAAGGGCCCCAAGCTCCCGATTGAGGATCAGATCAATTCCACCCGTCACTATATGCGCGAAATGAACCGTCTTGGCATCACCAGCGTCATTGATGCGGGCGGTGGCGGGCAGAATTATCCCGAAGATTACGATGTCATTCAGCGTTTGCATGATGACGGGCAAATGACTGTGCGCATCGCCTATAACCTGTTTGCGCAAAACGCCGGGAACGAGCTTGGCGATTATGAACGCTGGGTCGGAATGACAGAGCCGGGTGCTGGCGATGATATGCTGCGGATGAACGGGGCCGGTGAAAACCTTGCCTGGTCGGCAGCAGATTTTGAAAACTTCCTTGAACCGCGCCCCGATCTGGCGCCAGTCATGGAAAGCGAACTGGAACCCATCGTTGAGTTGCTGGCCGAACGGGAATGGCCATTCCGCATTCATGCAACTTATGACGAAACCATCGACCGTTTCCTTGGTGTGTTCGAACGGGTGAATGGCAAACAGCCATTCAAGACGCGGTTCATCATTGATCATGCCGAAACCGTTTCCGAACGCAATATCGAACGGATCAAGGCACTGGGCGGCGGGATCGCGATCCAGCATCGCATGGCATTCCAGGGCGAATATTTTGTCGACCGTTACGGCAAGGATGCCGCCATGGCGACCCCGCCCGTCTCCAAAATGCTGGAATATGGTCTTCCGGTCGGGGCGGGAACGGATGCGACCCGTGTTGCATCCTATGACCCGTGGGTCGGTCTTTACTGGCTTACTACCGGCAAGACGGTTGGCGGCATGTCGCTTTACGACAATGACAATGTCCTTGATCGTGAAACCGCACTGATGCTGTGGACCAAAGGGTCGGCATGGTTTTCGGGCGAGGCGGATGTCAAAGGCACGCTGGCACCCGGACAATATGCCGATCTGGCCATCCTTTCCGCTGACTATCTAAGCGTCCCGCCCGAAGAAATTCGCCGGATCAATTCGGTCCTGACCATGGTGGGTGGTGACGTTGTTTATGGCGAAGGAGGGTATCAGTCCCTGTCGCCGGAAATCCCGCCGGCATCTCCTTCCTGGAGCCCGGCTTTGCATCACGAAAGCCCCGGACAGAGACCAGAATCCCACGCTCATCACGCGGAGCGCGCATGCCATGACGCTTGTAATCATGGGTGCGGTGTCCACGGACATGATCACGGGATTGCCTGGAATAACCCTGTGCCGGTTGCGGATGCGAAATCGTTCTGGGGGGCGCTGGGTTGCTCCTGCTTTGCAGTCTAGTGCCGTTATGGGCCGGGCGGGCCACGTTTACCCGCCCGGTTCCCTGAATGACAAACAGGCAGGGGCTTCGATGGGCCGGATGCCGCAACGGATTGAAAATCATGAAAATCGTATTTGGACTTTTGTTGGCGATCCTGATTGGCATCGGTTGCCGGGTGATCGATATCCCGGTTCCGGCACCGCCGGCCATGACGGGGGCCCTTCTCGTACTTGCCATGACGATTGGCTATCTGGCGGTGGATCGGTGGTTTCCGCATCGGCGCTGTGACAACCGCAAAAATTGTGCTGGTCCGATTGGACACGTGCCCAAAGCAGGAGAGTAGGACCATGTGGCAACTTCTGACCGGGATTGGACTGGGACTTGCGATTGGTGGCGGATGTCGCTGGCTTGATTTGCCTTTGCCAGCACCCCCCAAAATTGTCGGGGCACTTTTGGTTGTCGCGATGACGGCGGGGTTTGTGATTACCGATCACATTCTGGCAGTGCAATAGGGAACGGATAAGATGAACACACAAAATTCAGAAAACGCGACCGCGGCCAAAATCGTAGCAGGCCCATGGTCGCCTTTCGGCCATCGTGCTTTCACCTTCTTATGGGTTGCAACAGTTGTTTCCAATATTGGCACATGGATGCATGACGTTGGTGCCGGTTGGTTGATGACCGAACTTTCGCCATCGCCATTGTCCGTGGCACTGGTACAGGCCGCAACCACGCTGCCGGTATTCCTGTTTGCCATCTTTGCCGGGGCGGTCGCGGATCTGATGGATCGCCGCAAATTGCTGCTTGTGGTCAATCTGGTAATGGCAGGGCTGGCAGCAGCTTTGTCAGCACTTGTCTACCTGCAGCAGGTAACGCCGACGATCCTGATCATCTTTACCTTCATGATGGGGACATGCGCGGCACTGATGGCACCCGCATGGCAGGCGATTGTCCCCTCCCTGGTTGATAAATCCCGTCTGGCACCAGCGATTGCTCTCAATTCGATGGGGATCAATGTCAGTCGCGCAATTGGTCCGGCATTGGCCGGGTTCCTGATTGTTGCTGTCGGGTTGGTCGCGCCCTTTGCACTTAACGCGATCAGTTTCGTCGGCATTCTGGTTGTTCTGTTGTTCTGGAAGCCGGCAAAGGCCGAACAGATCATGCCGCGTGAAAAGGTCTTTGGGGCCATGCGTGCAGGGCTTCGTTATGTGTTCAACAGCCCGCCGGTAATTGCAACGCTGGTAAGGGCCGTGGCGTTCTTTGTCTTTGCCAGTGCCTATTGGGCTATGTTGCCGCTAATCGCGCGTGAGGTGCTGGCAGGCGGCCCGCAGCTTTATGGTATCTTGCTTGCCAGTGTTGGTGCCGGGGCGGTTATCGGCGCTGTTGTTCTACCGCGGATCAAGGCCCGTCTGGGCGCAGATAAAACCGTGATGGCGGGAACGATTGGCACAGCATTGGTTCTTGTTGTCTTTGCCCTGATCCAGCAGCCGGTTGTTGCGGTGGTTGCGTCCTTTGTCGCCGGGGCATCGTGGATTGCGGTTCTGTCATCCTTCAATGTTTCGGCACAGACGGCATTGCCCGATTGGGTTCGGGCACGCGGCCTGTCCGTTTTTCTGACACTGTTTTTCGGAGCGATGTCGGGTGGTAGTATTCTTTGGGGCTGGGTTGCCGAACAGTTTTCGATTGAAACGGCTTTGCTGGGGGCAGCAGCCGGGGCGATTGTTCTGATGTTTGCTACCATGCGATTTGCTCTTAATCAGGGGGCAGACCTTGACCTTGTGCCGTCCATGCATTGGCCCGAGCCAATAATCGGCGAGGATGTCGAACATGATCGCGGCCCTGTCATGATCAGGATTTCCTATCGCATCGCCGATACGGATCGCGGGACTTTTGGTGACCTGATGAAAGCGATGCGCAAGGCGCGCCTGCGCCATGGTGGCTATCACTGGAACCTGTATCAGGACAGTAATCAGGCTGATCTGTTTACCGAAGTCTGGTCGGAAGGTTCATGGATCGAACATCTTCGTCATCACAAACGGGTAACCGGTACTGATCGTATCCTTCAGGAACAGGTCAACAAACTGCATCAGGGAGAAGACAAACCATTGGTCGAACATCTGATCGCTGCACGGTGAAACCAATGCGATTCGTGCTTTTTCGCAATCTAGAATTCCCACAAGCCCTGAATTTGAAGTAAGTATGATGATTACAGGCCGGAGTCCGTATTATTGGGGGCCCGGTCTGTTTGTTTTGGACGCCATTGGCGTCCGGGCTTGCATAATAAGGAGAGATGATCTGCTTCGAATCGTTCTGTTGGCCTATCTCGAAAGATAAAATATCGATCCACCATACAGGCACAGGATTGAAACGCTTTCCCAGCCGATATTGGCAATTCCCCTGCGTTCGCGATTAAGCATCCCCAACAGAAGTATGCCGGTCATCAGAATGACAAGGGCAATGGTGAACAGATGCTGCGGGCTGAAGGCCGCGTAAATCGATCCGTCGCGATAGGCGAAGTCCGAGGCCGCCAGAAACAGAACATCGAACGCATTGCCGCCGATAATATCCCCGACCGCCAGATTGACAGCGCCCATGCGGACTGCTGCAATTGCCGAAACCAGTTCGGGCAAGGAGGTTGCAATGGCTGTCAGGAAGGTGCCGACGGCAGTTTCGCTAATCCCGGTTTTATCGACGATTGCCAGTCCGCATTCGCCGATTGTGTAACCGGCAATCGCCGTAATCGCGGCGTAGGCCAGAAATTCTGCCCATAAACGCAGCGTGGTTTCAGGATGATGATCCACTGCATCTTCCTTGGCATCCTCGTCGGTCAGATCGGTCTTGCGCGGTTGCCACATCGGTTGATGGCGGATTTCGGCAAGCAATGACAGGCCGAAACCATAAAGGATGAACAACAGGATCGATACCGGGTGGATATGCAATATTGACCAGTCTGGGCCAGCATAAGCCAGAAGCGGCAGGGCAAGCATACTGACCAGTAGGGTCGCCTGCGCCAGTCCTGCGGCGCTGGCGGCAGCATGTTCCAGATTACCTTTGCGATACAAAAAATCGGCGATTGCCAGAAAGGTCGTCTGGGCTGCGATGCCACCCAGGGCATTGCCGATGGCAAGATCGGTATGTCCCTGCCATGCGGTTACAACTGAAAGAACACTTCCTGGAAGGCTCGTTGACATGCCGACAAAAACCGCACCGGCAATGATTTGTCCCATGCCGGTGCGCTCGGCCAATTTGAGGGCAATTGTTGCCAGCCGTGTTCCGGCAAAGCCGATAACCAATGCGCAGATTAAAAACAGTCCGAGAATGGACCAAAGTGGGAGGCTCGCAATTGCAGGCAGCATCAAAACGTCTTTTGTTCAGATCTGGCCGCATTTGCATCGGGGCGGCTTTACCTGCCCTTTATGACGCGTCGGGTGCCGTCATGTTCCCAGTTTTTCCAAAGTTAGAACACTTCGCTGTCCGGACGTGCCAGCGGTTTGTTTTCCGTATGTTCGATAACTTCTTCGCGGGCGCGATGCGTGATGTCAATCGGCTCGCCCTGGCGGTTGTCGGGGCGAACACGGCCAAAGAAATCGGAAAGTTCCTTGGCCACGTTTTCAGGGCCTGTGACCTGACGCAGCGTAAAGCTGTGACCCAGCCGGTCGGTGACATGAAGGTCGCCATAGTCAAAGATATTGCCGATGACGCTTTTGCTGATCTGGGTGCTTTTGATCGACTCAAACCCGCGATCATCCTGATCTTTTCGCAGAACGCCGCTGCGTGTGACAATGCGGTTATTGGTGATGACACGTTCAAAGAAAAACAGATCGCGAATGGCCGTGAGCGGCAAAAGAATACTGTCGCGTGCCGCGCGCGTTGAAACGCCAAGGGCTCGTTTCAACAGCTTCCAGATAATTGAAATGAGCGCGATGATCACACCAAACAGCGCAATCGAAAAGACGAATTCATATTCTTCCCAGACCCGATCAAGGGCAGCAAAGGCTTCGGGGCCGGTCAGAAGGGCGCGGGCCTGTGGCATCAGGAAATCGTAAATTGCGCGCCAGTGGTAGGATGCGTAAATCAGAACCGCAATCCAGATGATCTTGATGAGACCGGGGACAAGGATCGAAACCGGTGAAATCGGCAAATCCATGATCACCACCTCGCCATCATGCAGATGGCGGCGAATGCCCTTGAAGGGTTTGCTTTCGGCGGTGGTATCGTTTTTCCGGCTCATGCAGTCTGTCCTGTTTTGTGCAATCGCTACAACATACGGCGCGATCAGAATTTCGCAAGCCGCAGAGGGACTTGAGGCAGCCTCTCGGGCGTTTGTACTACGTGGATGATCTGTGATTTTTACAGTTGCCAAAAGAGGCAAAGTCGCGCTTATCTTCGCGAACCGGTTGCGCCACAATCCGGCAGCCAAAAAACAACAACGTCCAAGCAAGAGCCCCGCATGATCCCGTTCTTCGGTGAAGCCGCCGCCTTTACTGCCGCTATGGCATGGGCGACGTCGAGCATGATTTTCTCCAACATTGGCGGCAAGGTCGGCGCACAGACGGTCAATCGCGGGCGTCTGGCCTGCTCGATCACCTGTCTAACATTGCTTCACTGGCTGCTTGAAGGGCAGCCATGGCCAAATGCTGTGACATGGGAACAGCTTGGCTGGCTGTCACTGTCTTCGGTTCTGGGGCTTGTGATCGGCGACGCCATGCTGTTTCAGGCCTTTGTCACCTTGGGGGCACGACTATCGATGCTGATGATGTCGACCGTGCCGATCATGGGGGCAGTGCTGGGCTGGGTTCTGTTTGACGAAGTCCTTAGCCCTCAGGAAATGTCGGGTATTGCGCTTGGCATTGGTGGCATCCTTTTGGTCATCATGATGAGAAAGGGGCGTCCTGTCGGGTTGGAAGGGCGCAATTATCTGGTCGGGATCCTGTTTGGACTTGGTGGTGCGATTGGTCAGGTTGCCAATCTGGTGACGGCGAAATATGCGCTGATCGGCGGTTATTCCGCACTGTCGGCGACATGGATCAGAACCTTTGTCGCGGTTGTAATCATGTGGGGAATTGCGATTGCCATGGGGCGTGCACGCCGCACCATCGTGGCGTGCAGTGCGCCGGATGTCGGGCGGTGGCTGTTCCTTGGTGCCTTTATCGGCCCGGCTTTGGGCGTATGGCTTTCGATGGTCGCGGTTCAGAATGCCAATGTTGGCATTGCCTCGACCCTGATGGCGTTGCCACCGGTTCTGCTGATCGTTTACGAAGGTCTGATTTTGCGCCGCCCGGTCGGCCCGCAGGCCATCATCGGAACCTGCATGGCCTTTGGCGGGGTTGCCCTTTTATTCCTGCATTGATCGTTGTTTTTGCCGCTGCCTGAACCAGATCGGGATGAATGCCAGATTGGCAATCAGGCTGATCCCGAACAGGATTGCTGCCCATAACGGAAGGTCAAGCAAGGCACCTGTGCCGCGAAGGCTGGGTGCGGCCGGTTCGGATGATTTTGATGCGTCTATTGTATCTGCCGTATCT
>CAMPHD010000039.1 GCA_946885765.1 uncultured Thalassospira sp. | reverse complement strand
GTCATTTCAAGAGCGAATTGTTCGGCAAGCGGCAGAATATCATCGGATCGTTCTCGAAGTGGCGGTACCGCAATCACATCAAAAGCCAGTCGATCAAGCAGGTCGGCGCGGAATTTTCCCTGATGGGCCAGTTCGCGCAGGTTTTCATTGGTGACGCCAATCACGCGGGTATCGACTTTGATCACGTCAGAGCCGCCAACCCTTTCGATCTCGCCGTATTCAACAACGCGGAGAAGTTTTTCCTGCACCATCGGGCTGGCGGTGGCGATTTCGTCCAAAATAATGGTGCCGCCATGTGCGCGTTCAAATCGTCCGACATGGCGTTTGGTGGCCCCGGTAAATGCGCCGGCCTCGTGGCCAAACAGTTCGGTATCAAGCAGGCTTTCGGTCAGGGCCGCGCAATTGACCTTGATCAGCGGGCCGCCCCAGCGCCGGGACAGGTAATGCAGGCGTGAAGCAATCAGTTCCTTGCCTGATCCGCGTTCGCCGATCACCAGACATGGGCGTTCAATCGGCGCCAGACGTGAGACATGTTCAAGGGCGGCAAGGAAAACGGGGTCTTCGCCCAAGATCGGTTGTAAACTATCCATTTCGCGAAAAACGTTATCGAAAAATGAAATTGAAGTCGCGAAAAATATAACTCCCAAACGATGGTAAACAGATAAGTTATTGATTTTATTGAAAATTAAAACTGGCACGCTGCCTGCAATAGTTGGATCAGAATTTTTTGCGTCCCCCGTATTCTTAAGGAGATCAGACAATGGGCGTGTTCTCGCGTTTGTCCGATATCGTAAATGCCAATATCAACTCGCTCTTGGATCGTGCCGAAGATCCAGAGAAAATGGTTCGATTGATGATCCAGGAAATGGAAGATACCCTGGTCGAAGTTCGTTCCGCTGCCGTCAAGGCGATCGCCGACAAGAAGGAAGTCGAGCGCAAGCTCAAGAAGCTTCATGACGGTCAGCTTGAATGGGAAGGCAAAGCAGAATTTGCCATTTCCAAAGGCCGTGATGATCTGGCCAAGGGTGCGCTGATGGCGCGCCGTCGTCTGGCCGACCAGAGCCTTGTGCTGGAGCGTGAACTTGCCGTGATCGAGGAAACGCTTGGCAAGTTCGATGATGACCTGAACAAGCTTCAGAACAAGCTCAACGAAGCCAAGGGCAAGCAGCGTGCGGTTGAAATCCGCATGCAGACCGCGGAAAAGCGTGTCAAGATGCGTGAAAAGCTGCATTCCGGCCAGATTGATGAGGCGCTTCTGCGCTATGAGCAGATGGAGCGTCGTATTGACGAGCTTGAAGCCGGTGCGGACTCCTGGGACCTTGGTCGTGGTCAGAGCCTTGAAGAGCAGTTTGAGGATCTTGAGGCCGAGCTCGGGATCGAGGACGATCTGAAAGAGCTGAAGGCGCGGGTCAAAAAAGACAAATAATCAGCGGTTCGCGTGTTTCGATGCGATAAGCTGCAACAAAGGTTGAGCTGATTGAGATGTGGGCGATTGCTGTACCGTTAATTGTGTTTGTTGTCGTTGTCGGCCCGGTATGGGTTGTGTTTCACTACATAACACTGTGGAAACGGATGAAAGCCGAACAGCAAAAATCCAGTCCGGAGCAGGTGGCGAAGGAAAAGGAAATCATCGCCATGCTGAAAGGCCGGGCAGAACGTCTTGAAAATCGCGTAGAAACACTTGAACGCCTGTTGGATGCCGAGGTTGTCGAATGGAGGAACAGGATATGACTGCACAGCAAGCTGCTGCCGGTGCCGGTTATCAGCGCGGTCACAAGAAACATCGTCATGGCGGGTGTCGTTTCCGGCGTCATGATCGGGACGGCAAGGACTGCCATGGCGTAATTGGCCGTACGACCCGTGGGATCGCGGAAAAGTTCGGCATCCCGCGCAAAGGTGTGCTGATTGCCTTTATCCTGATCCTGATTTTCAGCTTCCCTGTCGGGGTTCTGCTATTTGTCCTTGCATGGGCCTATGTGCATCATCCGGAATGGTTTGATGGTCTGCGCGGGAAGCTGCGCGGGGCAGGTCGCCCGGGTTCATATAACGCGTCAGCCACACATGCCGATGCGACAGAGGAACGTCCGACCATGGGGGTGGATTTTGAAGAACCCTGGATGGATGAACTCCGCGAGAAATTCGATGATCTCGAACGTCGGACCGGTTCGATGGAGGGCTATGTAGCCTCTGGCGATTACCGGCTCGCCTCCGAGCTTGAAAAGATGAAAAAGGACGATACCAGCGGCAAGAATGATGCCGATGGTAAAGCTGACGACGCTTCATCCTCCCCCAACGATAAAGCGTAACGCATGCTGTGATGATGCCGTTATCAATCCCCCCTGCCTTGCAGTGATACCGCATAACATTCAGCACTGCCTCCTGACCGGGCCTGTTTTGCAGGCCCGGTTTTTTTGGATTTGGGTGTGATCGCAAGTATTTGCTGAAAACCATCGAAATAGCGTTTATCACTATACCTAATTTAAAGGTTTTTCGGGTTATCCTGAAGCCGAACGTGCGATGGGCATGCCGGAAAACGGGGTGGGGTGATAATGGCGACCATGATTGAACATCCGGGCGAGCAGGATTTCCTGCACCGGCTGATGCTTGATAATCCATGGTGGGATGGCATCACCGACGATCTGGTTCATGATCTTCCGCAACGCGCCTTTTTCAAACGGTTCTGGACGGCGATTGAAAAGAATGACGGATCAAAGGCCGTTGTTTTAACCGGGCCGCGCGGGGTTGGTAAAACCGTCATGCTGCGTCAGGCCGTGGCTGAATTGCTCAATGCCGATACGCCACGACGTCATGTTTGTTATATCTCGCTTGAACATCCTTTGTTCCTTGAAATCGATTTGCCACGATTGCCAAAGCTTCTGCGTTCCATGCGGGGCATATCGGCAGATCATCCACTTTGGCTGTTTATCGACGAGGTTTCCTATCAGCGTGACTGGGAAGACCGGATCGCGAAACTGCTGGTCGCTGATCCGATGTTGCGCGTGGTCGCGGTCAGTGCGCTGGCACCAAAGCCAGATGCGCTTGGCCATATTCAAAGCCTGTTTTTACCGCCCTTCAGTTTTGCCGAATATCTTGAACAGCGTGGTGTTGCGCCGTCAGAAGTCTTGCCACAAACGCCGAATGTCGGTCGGTATACCGCCGATATTCCCGATGGTCTGATCGAGCTTAACGATCTGTTCGAGGCCTACATCAATGAAGGTGGATTCCATGATCGTGATGGCGAGGCAGGATCGATCCATCGGTCGCTTCATTCGGATCTTCCGGGATTACATGGCATTTCAAGCCCGTCGGATTTGCACCGTTTGTTTGTGTTGCTGGCTTATAACACCGGTGCGGAATTCTCGATTGAGACACTGGCGCGGGAGCTGGATATCGCCAAAAATACGCTGCGCCGTTATCTTGAATATCTTGAAAGTGCGTGGCTGGTGCGCAGGCTGGAACGTGTCGATCAGGACGCCAAGCCATTCCAGCGCGCGGTGGCGTTCAAGGTGCATTTGATCCATCCGGGGCTTCGGACCGGTCTGATCGGCGCCAAGGCTGCGGATAGTGCGACAATTACCCGGTTGGCGGAAACCGCGATCCAGACCCAGTTTCTGACGTCGAGTGTCGGGCTTGAAAGCCTTTATTACGCACGCTGGGGTCATTACGAGGTGCCGTTTGTCTTCCTTGACCGGCGCAGCGGAACACCGCTTTTTGCCTATCATTGCCTGTGGCGGGACGAGGGTATTCGCAAGCCCAAGGAAATCCGTGCATTGGTCAATTTCCGCACCAGTCATGCCTTGCCACTTGGGGCATTTGTCCTGACCAAGGCGCAATGGCATGGCGGCAAAATCGGTGGTGTGCCGATGCGCTTTGAACCTGCGAGTGTCCTGGCACTTCGGATCGGGCTGGAATTCTCGCAGCTCTAATGTCGTGGCTTCACAGTGCAACGGTTGGCGGCGTCTGTTTCGGGCAGTATGTCGCGGCCCTGACGGTTGCGGTAGGAACTGTATAGGACAAGGCAAAGGAGGTCGTTTGTGACGACACTTTCAAAGCTTTCCCAAACTTTTGCAACCGCGATCCTGCTGGTATGCGGGCTGTTTATGCTCAATATCGCGCCTGCAATGGCTCAGGTTGCATGCCCGGCAAATCCACATTGGACTGCAACCAATCCCCCGATCAATGCCGACCACGTCTTTTGTGGTGAAATCAATAATGGAGCCAAAGGCTTCCATTCGCGGCCCGGCGGCCTAAATCCGGCTACTGTTGCGAGTTTCGTTGTAACGCAGCCGCCAAATGGAAACGGGATTTATGGGGGGACGGTTACTCTGGTGAACCCCAACGGTAACAACCCTTCCAAATTCTCGACCATCTTCCCGGATAATTGCACGCAGGCCGAAGTCGAGCAATCTGTGCTCTATGCACATGGTAACGTGCAGGCCTGTCCTGCGGGGGCGCCAGGCTGGGCGTTGTGCGGCATGAATCGACCGGCAAATGGCAATGGTGCGGGATACTGCATTGGCAATGATGCGAATTCTCGCTTCTATATTGCATTTGCAACGTTGGGTAACGGTAACATCAACACCGCGTTTCCGCTGCGTTAACCTTGAAATGTGAGGCTTGATAATGGCAGGCGGTGAAATGATGGTGCCCGATTGGCCGGGCAGGATTGTTGGCGATGAAGGGCATGACCGTATCGCTGCCTGCCTTGTTATGGATATCCAGAATGCACCTGACTGGGCGCGCACGGTTCTGGATCGTATCGATGATGTGATGAATGGACGCGAAAGCCATTGGGAAATGGCAATGAATGCCTATATCCTGAAGTTCGACCCGGCGATCTGTGAAATTGCACCGGTTTATGAAGAGCACGGTGAGAAGATTGTCTGGGTGCCGTCTTCGGAATTTCGTGAGGCACTGACTTCTTGGATCGATAAGATCAATAAATCAACAGGTTAACCAGCCGATAATCAATTTGATCAATGCTGGCGCCGAATTTGACGTTTTGTAGGGACAAAATCGTGATTGCAGGCCTTTGGCGGCTTTGGGTGCCGGTATTCTTTGTGCTGGTCGCCGCATTATCGGCATCGCAAGTGGCGTATGCCGAGGAAAAAACAGAACCGGGCGATCCGCTTGTCAAATTTCTGCGTCAATATGTCGAACAGGCCGGTCTGCCGGGCGGGGTGATCGGCATTGGTTATGGTGACGGTCAAATGCGTTTTGCCGCGACTGGTTATGCATCGGTAAATCCCGATAAAGGCATGACCAGCGATAAGCAATTCTATATCGGATCGCTGACCAAGATGATGACGGCGGTGGTGGTGTTGCAATTGGCATCTGAAAAGCGGATCGATCTTGCTGACCCGATTGCCAAATGGCTTCCCGCAGAGTTCCGTGACAAGATTGCCAATGCCAAAGTTGCAACCATCCGTGATCTGTTGCGCAACAGTTCGGGCATTCCCGATTATCTGGATGGCGAGTTCTTTTTTGAACTGGTCGGGCGCGATCCGCAGCACGGATGGCGCAACCGCGAATTGTTGCCTCTAATCGCCGAGCGGGAAGCGCATTTCAAACCCGGAACGCAATATAACCCGTCCAACAGCAACTATATCCTGCTGGGGGTCTTGATCGAACAGGTCGAAGACGACCATATCGAAGCGGTGTTCAATCGGCGGATTTTTGAACCCGCCGAAATGCGTAATACATCGTTCGGGCGTTATCCGCGTCCCGATGATCTGGCCCGCGGCTTTGATGATGCCAATGGTGATGGCAAGCTTGAAGACGTTACCGATTTTGATGTTGGCGACCAGTTGGCCGATGGCGGGGTGATTTCAACCGCAGAAGACCTTCTGAAGTTCGGGCGGGCTCTATTTGCGGATGGCATTTTGCTCGGCCCGAACGCGCTGGAACGGGCGACGACCGATACGCTGTTTGCCGGGGAGGGTTCCTATGGCTATGGCATGATGATCGGTAATACCGACTGGGGGCCGGTCTGGGGGCATGACGGAATTTATTTCGGTTATTCCGCAGAGTTTTCATGGTTTCCGAAACAGGATGTCACGATTGTTTTCCTGTCCAATGGGCGGGCGTTGAACGACGTGCCACCTGTGACGGGCTTGCTGTTGTCGGGCTTGTTTGGCAAGGTGCAATAGATCATGGAAGTTTAACTAATTGAAATAAAATGATTAATTGTTCGTCGCGAGCATGCGGGCGGACATTTATGCTTACAGTGCATAACTGATAGGATTATAATAGTTAGAATCCTATTTAATTTTTCTGTTATGTTTCCTGTCATGGAAAACAATGATTTCGACACCCCTTATCTGAGCCTTGGAAGCACGCTGATGCGTGTCGCCCGCTGCTGGCGGCGCGAGATTGACCGCACTTTGCAATCGCATGGC
Organism: uncultured Thalassospira sp.; assembly: GCA_946885765.1. The sequence goes on along the minus strand of CAMPHD010000039.1, from coordinate 8,458 downwards.
TTGTCTCAAACCATGGTGATGCCCTTGATTGTTCTCAATCGGGCAGCCGGTCCGGTGCGTCAGGGACTGATTGCCGATGAAATCGGCGTCGAGGGGCCGTCGCTTGTACGTGTTATTGATGCGCTGGAGCGTGACGGGCTTATTTCGCGGGTTTCCGATCCCATTGATCGTCGCGCCAAAATGGTTGCGCTAACCGAGTTGGGCAAAGACAAGGCCGCCGAGATTGAGATCATTCTTGCCGATATTCGTAGCGAACTGACGGTGGATATCGAACCCAAAAACCTCGCCATTACGCTTGATGTCCTGCTGCAATTGTTGGGCAAGCTGGCAGATCGAGACTCAAACGTCTAGGGCAGGGAGGATACCATGTTTGCAAATATCCTTGCCCTGAGACCAACAGCTTCAGACTGGTTGTTTTCGACAAAAACCTTTGCGGCCTCGGTGCTTGCGCTGTTTATCGCATTGGCATTTGATCTTGATCGTCCGGTCTGGGCGATGGCGACGGTTTATATCGTTGCCCACCCTCTGTCTGGTGTTCTGGCGTCCAAGGCACTTTATCGTGTGGCCGGAACGATCATTGGGGCGGTCGCGGCGATTGTGATGGTGCCCAACCTTGTGAATGCGCCTCTATTGCTTTCGCTTGCGCTCGCTCTTTGGGTTGGTGGTTGTCTTTGTCTGTCACGGTTGGATCGAACGCCCAAAAGCTACCTTTTCATGCTGGCGGGCTATACCGCGGCGATTGTCGGTTTTCCCTGTGTCACGGACCCCGGGCTGATCTTTGATACGGCAGTTGCCCGTGTCCAGGAAATTTCCCTTGGCATTATCTGCGCCACACTGGTGAGCCATATTGTTTTCCCCCGTCATGTCGGACCGGTCATTGCGGCACGGATTGACGGCTGGATGGGGGATATCGCCGAGCTGACAAAGCTCAGTTTTGATGCCGGTTCCGATCTGGACAAACTGCATCATGATCGGGCACGTATTGCCTCAGATATTGGAGAGTTGCACGGACTCGCCGTTCATTTGGGATATGAACGGTCCCGGTTTGCTGGCCGAACCCACCAATTGCAGGCCCTGCAAAGTGCGATAGCGGCTCTTTTGCCTGTGCTTTACGCGGTTCATGACCGGGTGAAGGCATTGGTCGATCACAGCGGCGCGTTACCTGAAGATTTACGCACGATTCTGGACGATGTTGCGATCTATATGGCAATCGGCCACTACGATGGTTCGTCAACGCACGAACTTCATGCGCGAATTGCCGCATATGGCGCTGATTTTGCGAATGCGACGGAATGGGACGGCCTGCTGCAGCTTAATCTTTGTAATCGTCTGCACCGGCTTTTGAATTTTCATTCCGATTGCTGCCGACTGTGGGATGGTTTGCGTGTTGACGACGTTCCAGCCGAAGTTGTTGATCGCTGGCGTGATAGCGCACAGGAGCGAGCTTTGCATCGCGATTACGGTGTCGCGTTCCGGTCTGGCCTGACTGCAGTGATTGCAACGTTGCTGGTGTGTGGTTTCTGGATTATGACCGCCTGGCCCGCGGGCGGTACTGCGGCGATGATGGCAGCAGTCGGCGCCAGTATCATGTCGTTCCTTGATAATCCGGTTCCGGCATTAAAAGGATTCATCCGATATACCGCGATGGCAATTGTTATCGTGATTATCTATAGCCTTGCAATTCTGCCCGGTATTGATGGCTTCCCGCTTCTGGTGATGGCGTTTGCTCCCTATTTCCTTCTGCTGGGTGTGCTTATGACATCGCCTCAGACTTATGGGTTTGGTCTGGCGATGCTGGTCAATGTCGTGATGATCCTGAATGTCGACACAAGTTACAGCAGCGATTTTGCGACTTTGCTGGATGGCGGAATTGCATCGCTTGCCGGTTTTGCGGTTGCCGCCCTCGTAACGGCTTTTGTGCGTAGCGTGACCGTAGATGACAGTATCCGGCGTCTGGTGATTTCGAACTGGCGCGATATCAGTGCAGTTGCGCGCGGGACACTTAGTTTACCGCGGATGGTCATGATCCGTCGGTTGCTGGATCGGCAGGGCTTGATTTTGCCGCGGCTGGCACTCGCACCGGAACATCGCGACACTCTGGTGCGCGCAATGCCCGAAGTTTCCATCGCGGCCAGCATTTATGATTTACGTCGTTTCAGGGCACTGGTGGATCGGCGCATTGCAACAAGGCTTGATGTCGTTTTGCGAAACATGGCCCGCCATTTCGATAACCGTCGCCGCGACTTCTCCGTGCTGCCTGATCCGGTGATCCTTGAAGAAGTCGACAATATCCTGCGTGACGTGGTGGCGACTTCGCCGTCACCGTTACGTGGCAAATTGCTGATCCCGTTGATTGCGCTGCGTCGTGCCTTGTCGCGAACCGGCACTCCATTGCTGGGTCGTTCGGCACAAAAGGCAGTTGTGCCTGATCTGCCGCCCCTGATGGGAGAAACCGCATGATCAATCCGATGATCGATATTTATGGCGTGTTTGTACCCGCCTTTCTGATGATGGCGCTTGGCGCCTGGTTTTGCCTGAAAGTGCTGCATGTCGGCCTTGCGCGGATCGGTTTTTACAAGATAACCGCGCATCCTGCTTTAACGGATCTGGCCCTGTTCGTGCTGATCCTGACTGCACTTTCGGTCCTGTTTGTTCAATAGGTGACGATATGAAACCGATTTTTGCCAATTCCCTTCGCGTTCTGGTAACGCTTGTTCTTGTTTTGGCAGCCTCCGCCGGAGGTTATCAGCTTTATGATTACTACATGAATTCCCCATGGACCCGGGATGGGCGGGTCAGTGCTGACGTCGTTGCGATTGCACCGGATATCGCCGGTCTGGTCAGTGAAGTGCATGTTACCGATAACCAGATTGTTCATGCCGGGGATTTGCTGTTTTCCATCGATCCCGCTCGTTATCAGGTTGCCGTTGATCAGGCTCAGGCAAAGCTTGAAAGTGCCATTGCTGCACATGATCAGGCCAAGCGTGAAGTGAAACGCTATCAGGGGCTTGATAGCGACGTTGTCTCGCGCCAGAAAAAAGAACAGGTTGCGACCAATCTTGGGATTGCGCAGGCGGATATAGATCTGGCGAAGGCTGATCTTGACCTTGCCGTTTTGAATTTGGCCCGTACCAAGGTTATTGCCCCGGTTGATGGCATGCTGACGAACTTTTCCCTCCGTCGAGGCAACTATATCGCTGCGGGGCAGGCAGTTGCCGCCCTAGTGGATAGCCAATCATTTTATGTCGCGGGTTATTTCGAAGAAACCAAACTGCCGCGTATTGCAATCGGTGACCAGGTCGAAGTCCGTTTGATGGGCGAAGACGACGCTATTTATGGTCATGTGGTCAGCATTGCGGGTGGCATTCAGGATAGTGAACGGTCGGGCGCCGGGGGAAACCTTGCAAATGTCAAACCGACCTTCAGCTGGGTCCGTCTGGCGCAGCGCGTGCCGGTCCGTGTATCTCTGGACAATGTTCCTGAAAATGTCCGACTGGTTGCGGGGCGCAGTGCTACGGTGACGGTGATGGGTGAAAAAGACGGCGACCCTTTCTGGTCATCCGTCTTTTAGGGAAGATCTAGTTTCCAATTCCACTCAACAATGAAGGGGTGCCAAACTGCTTGAGTTCGGCATTGGAATGCTCAAAGTAGCTTGCCCAGAAATTCTCCAGTGCTTTCAATTCCAAGGATGATCTGTAATTGCCATTGTCAAGATAACCACCGCCAATGACATATACTTTGGCGTTGCTCATATCTTCAAATGCCAGCTTTTCGCCCAGCTTTTTGATTTCCTGATCGATGGAGAGATCTTCGAGCTTGCCGTTGCCATAGAGGGAGATGAGGTCAGAGTTTTCCATCATGTCTGAAACAATCAGTACATATTTTTCCGGTGTTTCCGACTTGGCGATAATGCCCTTTGCAACAACCGCAAGGTTGGAAACAATTTCTGTTTTAGGGAGTTCGGTTGTTGCTTTGGAAAATGCGTGGATCAAGGCGTGTCCGGTATACTGACGCACCTGAGTGTCCTGGGCTTGGTAGCACTGATCGAGTTGGTGCAGGACTTTCTTGGAGACGGAGTAGCGAATCTCATTGTCCAAGCGGTTATCTATAATGCCTTTGAGAATGACCTCAGTATAGAAACCAGCGGCATTGGCAGAAAATCCGATAATCTGTATGACATCCCCTGAGCGCAGAAAGTCGATAATTTCTCGATATGTTTCTTCCTGAAGTTTTTTGGGGAGCGTCATTGTCTGGTCGACAAGTACATATAAGTCTCGTGACGCAGACGGGGGATTAATATCCCCCAGCGTGACTAATTGATAGCAACTATCGATTCTTGCGGTTGCGGCATTTGCCGGTTGTTGGTTGAAACCAAAAAGCAGCGCGCAAGCGAGCATCACGACGTCAAAAAGCGGTCCGAAGTTTTGTGCAGTTTTTGGAGCTAAACGTTTAAGATTCAAGTCCGAGCTCCTTACGCATGCGTTCACGCATTTTGTCTTCGGTTTCGACATGCTTTTCTTTTGCCTCTTTTTCGGCAAGCAGTTCCCGGCGAATGCGTGCTTCCATTTCTTCCGGACTCTCCGCCGCTGTATTGCTCTGGTTTACAGGTTCTGGCTCGGATTTCGTTTTGATGCTTTCTGATGGTTGCTGTTTGTTTTCCACAGTACGAGAAAGTTTTCGCGCTTCGCTGTTTTGGCGGGATTGCTCTGCCTTGATTTCGGTTTGGTCGTAATGCTCGATAAATGTGCGATCAGCGGAATGTTGCAGAACTTCTCTGTGCGTTTTATCGACACCATTGGCCGTTGCGTTTTCGGTTAGTCGTGCCTGCAAGTTTGATAGGTGTTTTTGTGCGACCCGGGCAATAGCATCACGTTTGCGTCCATACCAGGCTTCGTAAGATGTTCTGCTTGGGAAGTTGCGAATAATGCGCCTTGCGGTCGAACTTTCTTTACCCGCGAAGCCGGTTTTATAACCGATGCCAATACCCATGATTTGAATCAGTATGAATAAGGTCGCCAAAATGGCATAGGTCGTCAAGTTGGCAGCATCACGCGCGCCTTCTTGTTCATTCTCCGCCTGATTATTGGCTTCAGTCTGCGGCTCGGTCAAAACATCAGGAAGCCCCTCAGACTCAAGGCTTTCAAGCGAGAAAAGGGAATTGTTTGAAGACGTGTTTGCGCCAATGGTTTCCGCAGTTTTTTCCTGTTGATAGGTCTCATAGCGCACATATGTCGCGCCAATGGCGACACCGATAATGGCGATCGCGGCAATGATGGTCCACATTGGAGCGCCGGGCGTAACATGTGCATTGGTATCAACGCGATGAAGAATTTGCATATAGGCGGGATCGTTATCGTCGACCTGATCATTCTCAAGTGTGACCTTGTTGGTGCGACCCAGAAGATTAGGGCGGTCTTCCGAATTGTCATGGATCCACCAGGTTCGAATTTTCTTGATCAGGCCTCGTTTGTGAAGTTCGTGACCTGATTGGTGGGTAAGAAACACCAACACGCAGGAGATGAGAAAGGCGATAAAGAAAGATCCCTGCACCTGCAATTGTTCACTGGCTCCGGGCAGGGTGTATCCGGCAAGCACATATGCAAAACCGAGGGCTTCGACAAAGACCATGGCGATCAGAAGAACACGCATGAGGGTGCCCAGTTCGTTCCTGCCCAGTTCTTGTACTTTCCCGAGATAGCTTTTGGAGCGGTCGTACATTTCGGGATCTGCAGCAATTCGCTGGATGTCACCAGCAAAATCATCGCAAAGAGTACGTTCGGATGCAAACCAGCCATCTCTGCGTACCGAGATGTCTTTTGACAAACGACGTGTCTTTCCGATCAAGGGTAAGCTGTATAGTGCGCTCTTGAAAAACAGCTTTACTTCATCCCACCAAGCAATGACGAGAATGACAAAGATTGCGGTAAGGACAGCTGCGCCAATGATAGCGCGATATACCAGCAAGAATGCGTAAAGTTCATCCATTTTTATTGTTCCGTTCTTTTGGCGGTTTTCAAGTGCATCTCGTTTGCAAAGACTTTGTTATCTTTGTTGTAATATATACGAGCCTGTGCAAGGCCTTGTTGGGCGACATTGCGTGGGAAGAAGGTATCGACACATCTGACCGGCCAAGCGCCTTCGTTAAAGAATACACGATAAACGACGCCGTTCGCGCCGATATAGGACCTTGCAGAGCCCTCGGCGCTAAGGGTCGGGGCTTGATCCCCTTTCTTGTAATTTTCGAAGACAAAGAGGCCAGGGGATTTGTCGACAAGGCCGCTATCTTCTAAGACTGCCACCTTGGTCAGGCCAATAAGATGCCCGTTAACAGTGTCATGCCAAGAGGTCGAGTAAAGTCCGGGAATATAATCCGATGTGCGATAAACCGGCATGTCTCCGTCCAGAGACATGATGCTTCCAACCGGTCGATAACTGTCGTTGATGCAGGCCGTGCCAAGCATTATGTCGTCCTCGTTGGAGGCTTTTGCTTCAGAGACCGGCCACAAGGAAGAAAGAAGAGTTTTCTCTTCTTGGTTTTTTTCTACATTCGCCGCCAGATTCTGATCGAATTCATCAATGGGCAGACCGCCGAAATCGATTGAGCTGCCAGATTTCGAGGAAGTAACTGTGGTTGTAGTCTGGGGGGGGATCTCCGGTTTTCTTTCTGTCACTGGTTTGGATGTTTGAGGAGGCTGTGGAATGTCCGGTGCCTCTTGCGATTTTACAACGCGAATGGGAAGAGTTGGATCACTTTCAACAAAGTTGTCATAGGCGATGATGCCTTCTTCCGTTCCAAGTTCTACGACCTCAACCCGGCGGTTTGCAGCGCGTCCTTCTGCAGTGAGGTTGGTTGCGATCGGGCGATCTGCGCCTGCACCCTTGTAATACAGGTCAGCCAGACGGACCCCGGAACTTTCAAAGATTTTGGCAACTTCGCGTGCGCGTTTTTCCGAAAGTGTTCGATTAAGCTGTTCAGGGCCGGTCGAGTCCGTGTGCCCAATAATCAAAACCTTTCGGTTCTTGCCTGCATAGGTCTTTGCCAATTGTTGCAGATCAGCAGCGGCCGACTTTGTTGGTGCAGATGAGCCGGTGGCAAACATCATCGCATTTGAAACTGTGACGATGATGCCTTGTTCGCCTTCTTTTGGTGATGATGCATCCGGGTTAACCCAACTGCTTGGTGCAGGTGCGTTCACAGCCTGAACTTTGAGCTCGCTTTCTTTCATTTGCTTTTGAACAGCCGCAAGTTCCTCGCATCTGTTCTGAAGGTACGATTGCAGCCCTTTGCCAATTAGTCCGCCGGCCGCGCCTCCGGCTACTGTTGCGACCCCTCTGTTGTCACCACCGGCAAGCAGACCGATACCGATGCCCAGCAACGCTCCGCCGATTACATAGGCTGCTTCGTTGTATTCACATTCACCATTTGCGCCGGGCGTAGTGCTGAGAAAGTTGCCGTTACCACCGTTGGTAACGCAACCACTTAAAAGGCTGGTGGCACATAAAGCGGCTACCAACGCCTTAGCAGGTTGCGATTTCATTCAGACCCCTAGATTCAATTATTGTGTGTAGTAGTCCCCTCTAATGCTATTATCTTTATCGTCGCAAGATCAGCAAGAACTGATTGCTAAATAATAAGCCACAGTCCATTCCGTATACCGCAGTGCAAAAAGTGACTTGCAGTGTATTTTGAATTTGGGTAATTTTCGCAAAGATTATTATTAAATATTATACAAAAATTACGCTTTGTGGAGGTGTCCTGTGGCTGCAACTACCCGTCCGCGTCGTTCCGTTTTATACATGCCAGGGGCGAATGCCCGGGCGCTGGAAAAGGGGCGCAGTCTGTCTGCTGATGGGCTGATCCTTGATCTTGAGGATGCGGTGGCCCCCGATGCGAAGGATGTGGCGCGCGATCAGATTGTTTCCGCGCTGGCAGAAGGCGGGTATGGCAAGCGTGAAATCCAGATCAGGACCAACGGATTAAATACCCCATGGGGATATGCCGATATCGTGGCCGCGGCCAAAACATCGGCGGATGCGATTTTACTGCCCAAGGTCGAAAGTGCCGATACGGTCCGGCAGGTCGCGACCATCATGGAGGCCGAAGGCGCGCACGCGGGTATGCATATCTGGTGTATGATGGAAACGCCACTTGCGATGCTTGGTGCGAGGGAAATTGCCGGGGCCCATCCGCGTCTTGGCGGTTTTGTGATGGGGACATCCGATCTGGCGAAGGATTTGAACTGCGCACATACGCCCGATCGGTTGCCGATGATCACAAGTCTTGGGCTTTGTCTGCTGGCGGCCCGTGCCTATGGCCTTGCAATTCTTGATGGCGTTCATCTTGATCTTTCGGACGATGACGGCTTCGCAGCATCCTGTAAGCAGGGGCGCGAAATGGGATTTGATGGCAAGACATTGATCCATCCTAAAACCATCTCCGCCGCCAACACCACATTTG
>CAMPHD010000038.1 GCA_946885765.1 uncultured Thalassospira sp. | reverse complement strand
CAGGGTGACCTGGACACCAACCTGGTGGTGTTCGACGGCACCGAATTGGGCCAGATGGCGCAAAACAATGTCGTGCCACGCGGCAGGCTTGATGAACGCTGGGGATCGGTGGCATCAATTGCGGCACAGGCGGCGGTCGATGCGCTTGAAGGTGCTCTTAATCAGGTGGCACGAAAAAAGGGCATGATGCTTAAAGGCGATAAAAAAACGGTATCATCCCGCTGACGGGGCAGAGATCGTTCGATATTGCGTCAATCTGCATGACTGCCTTGTCGATATTCGGCACCGCAACCATTTACAGACTGTTAACGGCTGGTTATAACACCGCCGCGGTTCACTGATATGTGGACTTGCTCATTATTGGTCTTTGAGTGTCGTGGATGTGTCGTTGGACCGGAAGGCGAAAGCGCCTAATTATAAGGTCAAGTGAACGACAGGAAAGACGTGACGGGATCTGTTACCGGCAAGTTTGCATCCGGCCTGTACCGTACAGGACATTAGATTTATTCACTTTCCCGGCACCCATTAACCGAGGCCCCGTCATGAAGATCCTCGCTTGTAACAGCAACCGCCCGCTGTCTGAGGCCATTGCTGATCACTTGAGCCTGCCGCTTACCCGTGCAGATCTCAAGCGATTCTCCGATCAGGAAATCTGGTGTGAAATACAGGAAAACGTCCGCGGTGAGGACGTTTTTGTCATTCAGAGCACCTCTTTCCCTGCAAACGACCATCTGATGGAACTTCTGGTGGTTCTTGATGCGCTGCGCCGTGGTTCGGCCCGTCGTATCACTGCCGTTCTTCCGTATTTCGGATATGCGCGTCAGGATCGTAAATCGGGTCCCCGTACCCCGATTTCGGCCAAACTGGTTGCCAACCTGATCACGGTTGCCGGTGCAGACCGCGTTCTGACCATGGATCTTCATGCTGGTCAGATTCAGGGTTTCTTCGATATTCCGCTTGATAACCTGTTTGCATCGCCGGTTCTGACCAGCGACATTCGCAACAAGTTCGAAGGCCAGAAACTGGTGATCGTCAGCCCGGACGTCGGTGGTGTGGCACGTGCGCGTTCCGTTGCAAAACGTCTGGATGCGGAACTGGCGATCATCGACAAACGTCGCCCGCAGGCCGGTGTGTCGGAAGTCATGCATGTTATCGGTGACGTCAAGGATGCTGCCTGCATTCTGGTTGATGACATCGTTGATTCGGCAGGCACCCTTTGCAATGCGGCGACCGCCCTTAAAGAGCGCGGTGCGGCATCGGTTGCGGCCTATGTTTCGCATGGCGTTCTGTCGGGCCCGGCTGTTGAACGTATCGCCAATTCGCCAATGACCGAAGTCGTGACCACGGACTCGATCAAGGCGTCCGAAGCGGTGCGTGGCTGTTCGAAAATTCGTCAACTTCCGATTGCACCTTTGATGGCCGAAGCCATTCGTCGAATTTCGGAAGAAAAATCTGTTTCCGTTCTTTTCGATTGAGGGTATAAGGCGCTGCTGCGCTGGCACCCCTGGAGGCCAGCGCGTTTGCTTTCGTGGGTTTTTACCGGTGATTTGCACCAGCCTGCGGACGCAATATGTTTTTAGTTCAAGGAGATTTTCCGATGGCAAACACTGTTATCACTGCGGAAATCCGTGAACGGGCCGGAAAGGGGGCCGCCCGTGCCGTGCGTCGTGCCGGTATGGTCCCTGGTGTCATTTACGGAGCAAAACAGGAACCTGTTCTGTTCCAGATTGACCCGCGTCCGCTCAACAAGCTTCTGCACAAGCAGGGTTTCTTCTCGCACATTCTTGATGTCAAGATTGGCAAAGAAACCTACGAAGTCCTGCCACGCGACGTACAGTTCGACAAAGTGACGGATGCTCCGATCCATGTCGACTTCCTGCGTTTCGCAAAAGGTCAGACCATGACCGTTGAAGTCCCGGTTCGCTTCGTTAACGAAGAGAAATCCCCGGGTCTGAAAAAAGGCGGCGTTCTGAACATCGTTCGTCACGATGTCGAAGTCGAATGCGCACCGAGTGCCATTCCCGAAGAACTCGTTTTCGATCTGACCGGTGTCGAAGTTGGCGACTCGATTCACATTTCGGCAATTAAACTGCCGAAAGGTGTCGAACTCACCATTACCGACCGTGACTTCACGGTTGCGACTGTTGCTGCTCCGTCTGCGCTTAAATCGGAAGAAAATGCCGAAAGCGACGACGAAGAAGAAGCGACCGAAGAATAAGATCGAGGTCTGCGATGTTATTGGTGATTGGATTGGGGAACCCGGGTTCGGGATATGCCGCCAATCGCCACAATATCGGCTTTATGGCGGCGGACGAACTCGTCCGCCGCCATTCTTTTGGCCCCTGGCGCAAGAAATTTCAGGGGCAATTGTCCGAAGGCGAATTGAACGGTCAAAAGATTCTGCTGTTAAAGCCCGAAACTTTCATGAACCTTTCGGGGCAAAGTGTTGGCGAAGTGCTGCGCTTTTACAAAATTCCGATCGAAGACGTTATTGTCCTGCATGACGAGCTGGATCTTCCACCGGGCAAGCTGCGCGTCAAACGCGGCGGCGGCCATGGCGGACATAACGGGTTGCGATCCATCGACGCCCATTGCGGCAAGGAATATCGTCGTGTGCGGCTTGGCATTGGTCATCCCGGCGACAAGGAACGTGTTCACGGACATGTTCTGGGCGATTTTTCCAAGGCCGAACAGAACGGCTGGCTTATGGCGCTGCTGGATGGCGTCGCACTTGAATTCCCGCGTCTCGTCAAAGGAGACGATGGCGGTTTCATGAGCAAGGTTTCGCACATTGTCTCGCCGCCAAAACCAAGGGCCGAGAAAAAGCCGAAACTGGCTGACGCTGTCAAAGGCGAAGGCAAGATCGAAGATAAAGGTGCGTCTGATGCGCCGGAGGTCGAAGGCAAGCCCGACACCCCGGTCAGCAACGCAGCAAGCGCCATGGCGCAGGCACTGGCCCGCGCCTTTAGCAAAAAGAAATAGCATCGGGATCGGGGTTTGCCCCATCCTGTTTCAGACACATTCGAAGTGACGGAGCCCGGAAAAGATGGGATTCAAATGCGGTATTGTCGGTCTGCCCAACGTTGGTAAATCGACCCTGTTTAACGCCCTGACACAGACGGCCGCTGCCGAGGCAGCGAACTTCCCGTTCTGTACCATCGAGCCCAATACCGGCCGGGTCAGCGTTCCTGATGAACGCCTTGACAAGATTGCCGCCATCGGCAAGTCGGCGACCATCATCCCGACCCAGCTTGAATTCGTTGATATCGCTGGTCTGGTACGCGGTGCGTCGAAGGGCGAGGGGCTTGGCAACCAGTTCCTGGCCAACATCCGAGAAACCGATGCCATCGTGCATGTTTTGCGCTGTTTCGAAGACGGCGACATCACCCATGTCGAAGGTTCGGTTGACCCGGTGCGCGATGCGGAAACCATCGAAACCGAATTGATGCTGGCCGATATGGACAGCCTTGAAAAACGCGTTACCGGTCTTCAGAAACGCGCAAAGGGTGGCGATAAAGACGCTAAATTGGCGCTTGAGCTGATCGAGCGAACCCTTGAGGTTCTGCGCGAAGGCAAACCGGCGCGTATCGTTGAAATCAACAACGAAGACGAAGCCAAGGCATTCCGTATGTTGCAGCTTCTGACCAGCAAGCCGGTTTTGTATGCGTGCAATGTTGACGAAGACAGTGCGGCCGATGGTAACGCACTTTCGGCCAAGGTTGCCGAAATGGCCGCTTCACAGGGTGCGCGTTCGGTTGTGATTTCAGCCGCAATCGAGTCCGAAGTTGCCCTGCTTGACAGTGCCGAAGACAAGAAGGAATTTCTTGAAGGTCTTGGTCTTGAAGAAACCGGCCTGACGCGTGTTATTCGCGAAGGCTACAAGCTTCTGAAACTTCTGACCTTCTTCACGGTTGGCCCGAAAGAAGCGCGTGCATGGACGGTTTATTCCGGTGCGACCGCACCCAATGCCGCCGGTGTCATCCATACCGATTTTGAACGCGGTTTCATCAAGGCCGAAACCATCGCCTATGACGATTTCATCGAATTTAACGGTGAAGCCGGTGCGCGCGATAACGGCAAGCTGCGTCAGGAAGGCAAGACCTACATCGTCAAGGACGGTGACATCTTCCACTTTAAATTCAACGTATAAGCCGCATTCCGGTATTGTATGAAGACGAAGGCCATCGCAGAAATGCGGTGGCCTTTTCATGCTGTTTGACTTTTACCGCTTCGGGGCTTGTCAAAACGGTTCTAAAACGCCACCATTTCGCAATTGCAGCAACGAGGTCGGCATGAATGAATTAAGTCCCGTGAAGCGCGTTTTGATGGTTTTCAACTCTGCCACCGGTCAGCCCGGTCGGGTGGGGACCGTTTTACGTCGGTACGGGTACGAGTTCGATATTCGCCGTCCGGGTGAAGGTGATATTCTGCCGAGCGATATGGCGGGCTACCATCTGGCGATTGTGTTTGGCGGCCCGATGAGTGCCAATGACGACCATGAGGCCAATGTCGCAAAGATCATGGAATGGCTGCCTCATGTTGTGAGCAGTAATGCGATGTATCTGGGGATTTGCCTTGGTGCGCAATTGATGGCGCGCCATCTGGGGGCGGGGGTTTCACCCCGTGTCGACGGAATGACCGAAATCGGCTATTACCCGGTCGAGGCAACGGAACTCGGACGGGACCTTTTCCCCGATGAAATGATGGTTTATCACTGGCACAGCGAAGGGTTCGAGCTTCCTGATGGGGCGCAATTGATGGCGCGTGGTTCGGTTTTCCCCAATCAGGCCTATCACATAGACAACCGCATCTGGGGTATTCAGTTCCATCCCGAGGTCGATGACGAAACCCATGAACGCTGGCTTGCGAAATCGGCGGAAAAGACAGAGCGCCCGAATGGTCAGAATCCCGATCAGCAACGTGCCGGACGCGCCAAATATGACGCGGCATTCGGGGCGTGGTTTGAAAGTTTTGCGACCCGTGTGCTGATTGACAAGCGGGTTATTGTTGATGCCAACCTTGGTGCGTGCGGCGTTTAGGATTTGGCCTGATTAAACCAGTAGTCAGGCATCCAGCGTTTCGCGTTCATGTACTTGTTTCTGCCACCAGGCGATAATCGCGGCCTCGTCAAAGGGCAGGGTTTGGGCATAACCGCCGTGGAAACCCTGCCACGCGGCGTCATATTCATCGCGAACACCGACCAGTACCGGAATTCCCAAATCCATCGCCTTTGATATCACGTCGCGCAATCCGCGCCCGTCGGCTTCGCTGCGCCCGAACCGCCCGATGATCAGGATATCGGGGGCATGATCCAGATCGCCTTCAAGCTGTTCTGACAGGGTTGCCAGTGCATCACCATCAAGCTTGCAGCCACGTGCCATCGAACCGCGGTTTTTGGTGATTGGCATTTCATGACCAGTGCCAAGGTTACGGACATAAACCAGCGTTCCGCAATCACGGTCCGCACGGCGTTTTTGCACATAGCCCGCGACGCGCTGCCCTTTGGCAACGATGTGATTCGCCAGACGATCAAGCAGATCGTCGATACCGTCTTTAGGAAGAAAGGGGACACCAGCCAACATAAATTTATCCCCGGTCGCCATTTGGTGAAATGCCGGTATCACCAAGTATCATCAACGTCATTACCCGTCCTTCGTGCGGATTTCGGCGTGATCGCCAGAGGAGTGCGATCACGCCAGAAAATCGGTTACTGCCACTCGGGAACACCCGACATGTCAGGCAGATGATGCGCGATCCCTTTGTGACAGTCGATACATGTCTTTTGTCCGGTGAACAAAAATTTCTCATGTGCTTCGACGGCACGCGGGCTTTGGCGGGTTGTATCCATCGATTCCGCAGAATGACAGTTGCGACATTCCAGTGAATTGTTGGATTTCAAACGTGCCCATTCGTGCTGGGCAAGTTCAAGTCGCTTTTCGACAAACTTGTCACGCGTGCTGATGGTGCCGAAAATCTTGCCCCAGACTTCCTTGGAAGCCTGCATCTTACGGGCAATCTTGTCTGTCCATTCATGCGGGACGTGACAATCCGGGCAGGTGGCGCGCACACCGGATCGGTTGGAATAGTGGATGGTCGATTTGAGTTCGGCATACACGTTGTCACGCATTTCATGACACGAGATACAGAACTTTTCGGTGTTGGTGGCTTCAAGTGCGGTGTTGAAACCGCCCCAGAAGATAACACCGGCAACAAAGCCACCCAGCGTCAGGAAGGCGAGGCTGAAATGCACGCTTGGTGAATTCAGGACCTTCCAATAGCGTTTCAGAAGATCGAACATTGGCAATCTCCCTATTCCGCGATCCGCGTGCTGTTGTTGGGCAGTAATGCATCGATATCGACAAAGCTGTTACCGACCAGTGGTTCGACTTCGCGCTGTGACACATGGCACTGCGTGCAGAAATAGCGCCGCGGACTGACCGCGGCCAGAAACTGGCCATCACGATCCATGAAATGGGTGATTGATACCATGGGCGCACCACTGTCACCCGTGCGCGACCGCGCATGGCAGGATAGGCATTTATTGGCGTTTTTATCGATCTGATAGCCTTCGATATCGTGCGGAATGGTTGGCGGTTGTTCGGGATAATTGCGCGGACGTTTCTGGTCTGTATCCTCGAAGTTGCTGATCCGTGGGGCCGCGCTTTCCTGATCGGGGGCGGTACTGCGCAGGGTGGTGATCGGTTCGGCGGCATATGCCGCGCCAGCAATTCCAATGATTGCCAGCGCCATGAGCCATTTCGGGTTCATTTTCATGGTTTCCTCCCTCACACCTTTTCCAGGCGGACGGCGCATTTTTTATAGTCGGTCTGCTTGGATATCGGGTCTGTCGCATCCAGCGTGACCTTGTTGATCAACTGGCTGGCATCAAACCATGGGACAAACACAAGTCCGCGTGGCGGTCTGTTGCGTCCGCGTGTTTCAACACGTGTACGCATTTCGCCACGTCTGGAAATGACGCGGATTTCGTCTCCGCGCCGCATGCCCATTTCAGCGGCATCGTCAGGATGAAGGAAACAAAGAGCGTCCGGAAAGGCCCGATAGAGTTCGGGGACACGTTCGGTCATTGAACCGGAATGCCAATGTTCCAGAACACGACCAGTACAAAGCCAATATGGATATTCCTCATCCGGGCTTTCGGGGGTGGGTTCATATGGAAGGGCAAAGATACGTGCCTTGCCATCCTTATGACCATAAAACTCTACCCCGGCACCGGGGGTGACATAGGGATCATATCCTTCCCGGTAGCGCCAGAGAGTTTCCTTGCCGTCGACGACGGGCCAGCGCAAGCCGCGAACGTGATGATAGGTTTCAAACGGTGCAAGGTCGTGACCATGCCCTCGACCAAAAGTAGCGTATTCCTCGAACAGGCCTTTTTGCACATAGAAACCAAAATGTTCGGCTTCGTTATTGTCATAATCGGGGGCAGTTTCCTCGATCGGGAATTTGTCAACATTGCCATTGCGGTAAAGGACGTCGTAAAGGCTTTTGCCACGTATTTCAGGCATTTTGGCCAGAAGTTCCTCGGGCCAGACATCCTCAATGGCGAAACGTTTGGAAAACTCCATCAATTGCCACAGATCGGATTTGGCTTCACCGGGGGCCTGAACGAGCTGATGCCACATATGGGTTCGCCGTTCGGCATTGCCATAGCAGCCTTCCTTCTCTACCCACATGGCGGTCGGCAGGATCAGATCGGCGGCTTCGCAGGTGACGGTGGGATAAACATCCGAGACGGCAATAAAGTTTTCCGGATTACGATATCCCGGCCAGGCTTCCTCGTTAAAGTTGGCGGCGGCCTGCATGTTGTTGTTGCACTGAACCCAATAGGCATTGAGCTTGCCATCTTTGAGCATGCGGTTCTGGAGCACAGCATGATAGCCGACCTTGTCGGGAATCGTGCCAGCTGGAAGTTTCCAGATTTCTTCGGCGTGGGCGCGGTGTTCCGGATTGGTCACTTCCATATCGGCAGGCAGGCGGTGGGAAAATGTCCCGACTTCTCGGGCTGTGCCGCAGGCCGATGGCTGCCCGGTCAGCGAAAAGGGCGAATTGCCGGGTTCCGAAATTTTACCGGTCAGAAGATGGATATTGTAGCACAGATTGTTGGCCCATACGCCGCGGGTATGCTGATTAAAGCCCATGGTCCAGAAAGACGTCACCTTGATCTTGGGATCGGCATAAAGTTCGGCGAGAGCTTCGAGGCGTTCCTTGGGAACACCGGTCATTTCGTGGACCTTATCAAGGGTATATTCCGAAACAAACTCGGCAAACTCGGCAAATGTCATGTCCGTTGACCCACCGGCGTCGGACGCATGTTTTGCCGATTGTTCACGGGGGTCTTCGGGGCGCAGACCATAACCGATGTCGGTATTGCCGCGGCGGAACACGGTATGCCTGTTTACAAAACCGGTATTGGCCCGATCGGTTGAAATGATGTGGTGGGCGATATAGTTCAGGATCGCCAGATCGGTCTGTGGTTTGAACACCATTGGAATATCGGCAAGATCAAAACAGCGGTGTTCATATGTTGAAAGAACGGCGACCTTTACATGCGGGGCGGACAATCGCCGGTCTGTTACACGCGTCCAGAGGATCGGGTGCATTTCCGCCATGTTCGATCCCCAAAGAACAAAGGCGTCTGCTACTTCCATATCGTCATAGCACCCCATCGGTTCATCCATACCGAAGGTACGCATGAACCCGACAGCTGCGGAGGCCATGCAGTGTCTTGCGTTGGGGTCGAGGTTATTGGACCGGAAACCGGCCTTCATCAGTTTGGAGGCTGCATAACCTTCGAACACCGTCCATTGGCCCGAACCGAACATACCAACAGATGTCGGGCCCTTTGCCTTAAGTGCGGCTTTCCATTTTTCGGCCATGACGTCAAAGGCCTCGTCCCACGAGACAGGCGTGAAATCGCCGTTCTTGTCATAGACACCATTCTTTTTACGTAGTAACGGTTGCGTCAGGCGGTCCTCGCCATACATGATCTTTGACAGGAAGTAACCTTTGACGCAGTTAAGGCCACGATTAACCGGCGACAGAACATCGCCATGGGTGGCAACCACGTGGTTGTCCTTGGTTGCTACCATCACCGAGCAGCCCGTTCCACAGAATCGGCAGGGCGCTTTTGACCATTTCAGTTGGGTGTGTTCCGCATCGGTCACCAGGTTTTGTGCTGCTGCGGGCAAACTGATGCCGGCGGCAGCGGCGGCCACGGCGGCCGCCTTCGCTTTCAGGGCATCACGACGGGATATCTTTGCCTTGAACATTTTTATTTCCTCGAGCCAAAAGTCAGACGGATTACTGGTTGTTATTGGGCGTTCTCACTGTGATGGAAAACAAGGTTAACCCCCAGAACACCGGGGATGTCACTGATCTGTTTCATGCCGTCTGCGAGCTGTCGGTCGTTTTCGGCTTCCATCACAACAACGATTTTTCCGGACGGGTCATCGGCACTGATTTCAGTATCGGGCATGTGCGAAAGTGCTGCTTTGATTGAGGTCATGTTTTCCGGGCGTGATTGAATAATCATGCTGGAGATCACACCGACTTTTTCATCCATGGGTTATCTCCGTGGCGGGTTTGATTGAAATGGCATCAACCGGACATGCAGCAAAACAAGCCCCGCATCCGGTGCAAATATCATTATCGATCAGCACGCGGGCGCGACCACCTACCTGCGGGATAATGCGAATGGCACTTTCGGGGCAGACATCGCCGCAGGAACGGCAATAGACACCGTTTTCGGCAAAGCATGTGTTGCTGACGGAAATATCAAGATGCCAAGGAGTGGCAACCGAACGATCAAAAACCGGCTCCGGGCAGGCATCCGCGCAGGCATTACAGAAAGTACATTCGCCTTTTGCAAAGTCGATTTCCGGCAGACCATCTTTGCCGGGGACGATGATATTTTCCGGACAGGCAGAAATGCATTCGCCACAGGCGGTGCAGTTTTCATCAAACTGCCAGGCCCAGGGAGGTCGGATAACCATTGGCGTTTGAGTTCCGCCCGTGTCTGCGTTCAAGCCGCGCAGACCGGAAAAAAAAGCACGCCGACTGGCAAGTTTCGGTGCGGATGACATGGCGAACGTTCCCCGATATTACATCGGCGGCCCAGGCGGTCCGGCAAACATCTGATAAATCCAGATTGAAAATCCAAGCCCACCGACCAGCGCAACCGCCAGTACCGGGGCCAAGACGACGGCCAGCAAAACGAAACAGCGCAATTCGGTCTTGCGCCGCGTGCCGGAATCCATTGTTTGAATATCTGTCATCGGTTCCCTCTCTTTGCAGGCTGGAAACCGTTTCTTTCGCACTTTGTATCCCCTGCGAAAGCCGGTGTTCTCTTGTGAGTTATTTAAATACCCACAAGGAACGTAAGGACGAACCGGAATGTATTCAACTAAGAATATGATAAAAGTTAACAGTCTTAAATTATAAGTATTCTAAAGTGCGTGGCGAGAGTGCGGGGTGCCTGTCATATTCCATTTTGGTGTTAGAAGCGGTCGATCACGGTCACCCCGGTACTGACGAAATTATCCATGTTCATCAAGGCCGTTGCGCCCACGGCCAGGGTGACTCGATCCCTGATCAGTTTTTGCGGTGCGAGTTTGCCGGTCATGATCATGTCGATCATCGCGTCATAACGAAAAGCCTGCATGCCGTGACTGCCAAGGATTTCAAGTTCGTGCGCGACAATTCGGTCCATTGGAACCCGGGCATGGGCGTGATCGCCGGTCATAAGCCCGATCTGGATATGCTTGCCGCGTTTGCGTAAAGATGACACCGAATTGAAACTGGTGATGGTACTGCCAAGCGCGTCAATGGAGACGTGCGCCCCGCCGCCGGACAGGTCCTTGATCGCGGACGGAATATCATCACAGTTTTTGGCGTTCAAGATATCTATCGCGCCAAGTTCGCGGGCAAGATCAAGCTTGGCATCGTCGATATCAACCGCGATAACACGCGCACCGGTCGCGGCAGCAATCATGATCGCCGAAAGTCCGACACCGCCGCAGCCATGCACGGCAACAATTTGACCGGCACTGACTTTGCCCTGATCAATAACGCCACGGAAACTGGTCGCGAAACGACAGCCAAGGCTGGCGGCGGTGGCGAAATCCATTTCGTCGGGCAGGCGCACCAGATTGGTATCGGCATAGTCAATCGCGACATATTCGGCAAAGCTTCCCCAATGGGTAAAGCCCGGCTGGAACTGCTGATCGCAGACCTGATGATTGCCGCTGTGGCATTCCGGGCAATGACCGCAGCCTGAAACGAACGGGACAGTAACCCGATCGCCCACCTTCCAGCGTTTGATATCCTTGCCAACCGCTTCGATGGTGCCGGAAAATTCATGGCCTGGAACATGGGGAAGCTTCACATCGGAATCATGGCCCATCCAGCCGTGCCAGTCGCTGCGGCAAAGGCCGGTTGCCATGACCTTGATAACGACGCCGCCATTTTCAGGTGTCGGGTCTTCAAGATTCTGAATTTCGACTGGGCCTTGATATTCGGTGAAAAAGGCAGCGCGCATGGTTGTTCCCCGATCCGGTTCATGATCCGGGGTCAAGTATCGTCGGTATCGTCTCTGCGATGCAAGCGTGTAACTTTCGGTACGCCAACGCCCGGTTTCGGCTGCGGTTTCGAGGGCTGATAACGGCCCCACGGGGATTTGTCGGCATTGGTTTCGCCCGCACGCCCCCATGGTCCGCGCCCGGCGCGTTTCATCCGTTCGCGGCGCGCCGCGCGTTCAGCCTCATAGGCCGCAGCCCACGGGGGCGGGGCGGTATTTGTGGTGTTACCCTTTCGCCCCGGTCGATAGACACCAAAAACCGGGACCTGTTTGGGGCCACCTTGCCAAAGTGGGATATGGCGATATTTGAAAAACGGGATCAGCGCCAAACCGGCAAAGAAACCGGCAATATGAGCCAGAATGGCAACACCCTGTTCGGCCCCACTCGACAGATTAACGAACTGCATGCCGATCCAGAGGCCAAGGACGGCAACCGCCGGGACGTAAAAGATAAACACCCAGAAGAACCAGACCAGAACCCGCGCCTTGGGAAACAGCAGGAAATATGCACCGAGCACCCCTGCCAGCGCGCCGGATGCGCCGATCATCGGGATTTGTGATGTTGTATCAAGCAGGCCATGACCAAGTGCGGCCGCAATACCGCAGACAAGGTAAAACACCAGAAACCGGAAATGCCCCATGGCGTCTTCGACATTGTTGCCGAACACCCAAAGGTACAACATGTTGCCGCCAATATGCATCCAGCCGCCATGCATGAACATGGCGCTAAAGATCGACAGGAACTCAAAGCCCGGTGGAAAAACCGCAAGCTGCGGGGGCAATTGGGCATGCCCGAACAGGATAGCCGGGATGGCACCATATTGCAGATTGACCTGAAACTGGCTTTGCGGTGCAAGGGATACGGTTAACAGGAACACGACGACATTTACGGCAATCAGGCCATATGTCACCCATGGGGTGATGGTTGTCGGGTTGTTATCCTTGATTGGCAGCATAGGTTATCGTCCGGTCCCGTGACTTTCCCAAAAGGCAGCGGGCACTCCGCAATCAGGCGACATGCGATCGTTCGCAGCTTTCAAGCGTGTTGCGCAAATATGTTCCCAACTGGCGGAATTCTTTTTTACGTGCGGAACTGCGCCGCCAGACCAGTCCGATACGACGAACGGGAACCGGGTTCTGGAACGGAAGAATAGTAAGCGAGTCGGGTCGGCGCGCCTCGACCTCTAGTGACATTTCTGGAAGCAGGGTGGCACCGATACCGGCGACGACCATCTGAACCAGTGTCGACAGGCTGTTGGCCTGGAAATCGGCGGATTTGCTCCAGCCAGCTTTCTGACAGACTTCGAGAGCCTGATCGCGCAGACAATGACCGTCTTCAAGAAGCAGAAGCTTTTCATCCTTGATATCAGCGATATCGATTTTCTTTTTGCGCGTCAGCGGATTGTCGGGGCTGCAGGCAAAAACGAACCTGTCTTCAAACAGGTCCATTTCTTCGAGCCAGTTTTCCTCGATCGGCAGGGCAATCAGCGCGATGTCGAGTTTCCCGGCTGCCAGCAGTTCGACAAGCTTGGCTGTCTGGTCTTCGCGAAGGAAGGGCTGCAATTTCGGGAAACCGGATTTAAGGCGGTTCATGACATCGGGCAGAAGATAGGGGCCGATTGTCGGGATCACGCCAAAATTGATCGGTCCTGAAAGTGGTTCGGTTGCCGACTGCGCCATCATGGTCAGTTCATCAACTTCGTGCAGAATATTTCGCGCCCGCGAAACAACCTCGCGGCCAAGCGGGGTGATCAGGACCTGACGCTTGTTTCGCTCCACCAACTGGGCGCCAAGCAGGTTTTCAAGCTCGCTGATAGCGGCGGAAAGGCTTGGCTGTGTGATAAAGCATGCCTCGGCAGCGCGGCCAAAATGGCCGGTTTCCGACAATGCGACCAGATATTTGAGCTGCTTGATGCTGGGTTGGGCAGCCATAAATTTTTCCTATCGAACATCGAGATTAATTCTATTGGTCTTAGTTAGTTCATTTGACTACAAATCGCCAGCAATGAGTGTATTTATTGCACTTGCGAACAAAATTTATACGGCCTGTCGGGGGCCGTCCAAAGGATAGTTTTTAACCAAGGTTAGGAGTAACCATAATGCTTACAGTTGGCGATACGCTTCCTGAATTCAATCTTACCGGCGTTTCGGGCAAAACCCCGGATAGCTTCGCACCGGTTACCGACAAGTCCTATGAAGGCAAATGGAAGATCCTGTTCTTCTGGCCGAAAGACTTCACCTTTGTTTGCCCGACCGAGATCGTTGGTTACGGTGAACTGAACGGTGACTTCGAAGACCGTGATGCGGTTCTGCTTGGTTGCTCGACCGATACCGATTTCGTCCATGCCGCATGGCGTACCCACCACGAAGACCTGGGCGACAGCCCGTTCGTCTGGCTGGCTGACGAGAAAAAAGAACTCTCGAACGCGCTTGGTGTTCTGGCCAAAGGCGAAGGCGTTGCTTTGCGCGCGACCTTCATCATCGATCCGGACAACATCATTCGTCACGTTCAGGTCAACGACCTTTCGGTTGGTCGTAACCCGCAGGAAGCCCTGCGTATTCTTGACGCGCTGCAGACCGACGAGCTCTGCCCGTGCAACTGGAACCAGGGTGAAGCAACCCTTTAAGGTTTTCCAGACCGATTTGGATCCGGGCTTTTGCCCGGATCCGCTCCTTGTCCATCGGTGAAATTAATCCAGGTACCCGCAAGGCTTGCGGTGTACGCGATGGCTGCGGGCATTTTTCAGTTTTGAATTTCATTCTTCAGTCAAAAGGGGATGCTTCAATGTCTTCCGTTTCCGAAATCAAAGACGTCATGCCGGACTATGCCAAGGATCTGAAGCTGAACCTCAGCAGTCTTGCCAACAATCCGGGCATGACCGATCAGCAGGTTTACGGTACCGCGCTTGCGTGCGCCTATGCATCGCGCAACGCAAAGCTTCTGAAAGCCGTTGCCGCCGAAGCCAAAACCAAGCTTGGCGACGAAGCGTTTCAGGCAGCCAAGGGTGCGGCTGCGATCATGGGTATGAACAATATCTATTATCGTTTCACGCACCTTGTGTCCGAACCCGAATATGCCACCATGCCCGCACGCCTGCGCATGAACATCATCGGCAAGCCGGGCATTGATAAGGCCGATTTCGAGCTGTTCTCGCTTGCGGTTTCCGCGATCAACGGCTGCGGCATGTGCATCGACAGCCACGAGAAAGTTCTGAAAACCGCCGGGATCAAAAAAGAAACCGTTCAGAATGCGGTGCGCATTGCATCGGTGATTCATGCGGTTGCGGTTGTTCTGGAT